>JAKAFQ010000289.1 GCA_021817875.1 Pseudomonadota bacterium | reverse complement strand
AGGCACAGCAGCTCGGGCTGCGGGATGGCATTCGACACCATCTCCGTCACCGCCGGACGGCCCTCGGTCAGTGTGCCGGTCTTGTCGAACACGACCGTATCGAGCCGATGCGCCAGCTCGAGCGCTTCGGCATCGCGGATGAGGATGCCCGCCCTCGCCGCCGCGCCGGTGCCGGCCATCAGCGCCGTCGGTGTCGCCAGTCCCAGGGCGCACGGGCAGGCGATCACCAGCACGGACACCGCCGCAATGAGTCCTGCGGCAAATTGGCCCGCGGCGAGCCACCAGCCCAGCAGCGACAGCAGTGCGACAGCCAGCACCGCCGGCACAAACACCCCGGCCACCCGATCCACCAGGCGCTGCACGGGCGGCTTCCTCGCTTGCGCCCCCTCGACCATGGCGATGATGCGCGAGAGGACCGACTGCTCGCCCACGGCCGTGGTCTCGATGCGCAGCAGTCCACTGCCATTGATCGCCCCGCCGGTCACCTTGTCACCGCTCGCCTTGACGACGGGCAGGCTCTCCCCGGTGAGCAGGCTCTCATCCACTTCGCTCGAGCCTGCGCGCACCACGCCGTCGACCGGCAACCGCTCTCCGGGCCGCACGATCACCACGTCCCCGACGCTGACCGCCTCGACGGGAACCTCGAGTTCCTCGCCCGCCCGTTCGACACGCGCGCGCTGCGGCCGCAGCGACATCAGCTGGCGGATCTCCTCGGTCGTGGAATGCTTCGCGCGGGCCTCCAGATACTTTCCGACCGTGACCAGCGCAATCACCACCGCGGCGGAATCGAAGTACAGCGGACTGCCGGGCCGGGCGAGCAGCAGCCACAGGCTGTAGAAATAGGCGGCCGAAGTGCCGATCGCGACCAGCAGGTCCATGTTGCCCACGCCGGCGCGCACGGCCTTCCACGCCCCACGGTAGAAGCGCGCGCCGATCAGAAACTGCACCGGAGTCGCCAGCAGCAATGCCAGCCATCCGAGCAGCCTCACGCCGAGGACCGGCAGCAGCAGCGGCGCACTCAACGCGACGGCCACCACGAGCCGCACGGTCTCGCGACGCAGGCGGCGCGCCTCCTGGACCTCGATCTGTGCCTCGCGGGCGAGATCCCCGGCGAGTTCGGCGTCATAGCCCGCGCGGCGCACCGCTGCGATCAGCTCCACCGGACGCAGCGCCCCGGCGATGCCCTGCACGGTCGCACGCTCCGTGGCGAGGTTGACCGCCGTGCCGGTCACCCCGGACACCCGGCTCAACGCCTTCTCGACCCGCCCGGCGCAGGTCGCGCAGGTCATGCCCGTGATCGCCAGCTCGCGGGTCTCCCGGGGCACCTCGTACCCCGAGCGGCGCACGGCATCGACGAGATGCGCCGCGCTGGTTGCCGCTGCGTCGTAGCGGACCTCGGCACGCTCGCTCGCCAGGTTTACGCTGGCCTCGACTCCCGGCAGGGCATTCAGGGCGCGCTCGACCCGTCCGGCGCAGGTCGCGCAGGTCATTCCCTCGATGGGCAGCACGAGGCGTGCGGTTTCGATCTGTGCGGCAGGGACGGCCACGGTCGCGGTCCTCTCGGGTGTGCCGGCCAGGGCGCCGGATGATCTGCATCCTATCGCCTGGAGTCTACTCCCGAGTCAAGGCCCTGCCCGGACGCGGTACGCGCCTCCGGAGCGCATCGCGGTGCGGCTGCGCGGCTGCGCTCCGCGGCAGATTGCCCGTGCGTCCCCGCTCCGTTGACGATTCTTTGACGATGCTCTGCTGGACTAGGTCCATCTTCGGGCACCTCCTCGGGGTGGGGACTTTATGTCGGGGAAAGAGCTCCAGCGGTTGCGGCGTGCCGCGGTGGCGGGTGCGCTTCTCGGTCCGGCAGGCGCGCAAGCACGGGCGTTCTATAACTTCCAGACGCCCGTCACCCCGATCGCGCACGACGTGCTGTTCATCCACGACCTGTTCCTGGTGATCATCGCGGTGCTGTTCACCATCGGGGTCGGGGCGCTGCTGTACTCGGCGGTCGCGCACAGCCGGCGCCGCCATCCGCAGGCCGCCACGTTCACCCAGCCGGTCGGCCGGAAACAATGGATCTGGGCGAGCGTGCCGTTCGCGATTCTGCTGTTCATCGATTACGTCGTGCTCGGCATCCCGGCGCTGCACTCGATTCTCGCGCTCGCCAACACCCGAAACGCCGCGATGACCGTGCAGGTCACCGCCCACCAGTGGCACTGGCAGTACCGGTACCCCGCCTACGGCATCGGCTTCAACAGCGATCTGTCGACGCCGCAGGCGCAGATCGAAGACCGTGCGCCCAAGAACAAGCACTTCCTGCTGCAGGTCGATCACCCGCTGGTGCTGCCGACCGGCGAGAAGATCCGGCTGGTGCTCGCCTCGAGCGACGTCATCCACGCCTTCTGGGTCCCGTCCTTCGGCATCAAACAGGACGTGGTGCCCGGCTATCTCAGGGCCACCTGGGTCCAGATCCAGAAGCCCGGCACCTACCGCGGCCAGTGCGCCGAGCTGTGCGGCGTCGGACACGCCTTCATGCCGATCGTGGTGGTGGCCAAGGATCCGGCCGATTTCCGCCAGTGGGTCCGCCAGGAGCAGAGCCGCGAGGCGGCCGTGCGCGCCACCGCGACCGAGACGTTTACCCGGGCGCAGCTCATGGCGCGGGGTCAGGCGGTGTACATGAAGAACTGCGTACCGTGCCACCAGGCGAACGGCATGGGCCTGCCGGGCACGTTCCCGCCGATCGCCAGCGGGAATGCCTTCAACGCCAGCCCGCAGATGCTCGCGGCCCTGAAGTCCCTCGGCTTCTACGGCCACGGCGAAGTCATCGAAGGCCCGGTGGCCAACCACATCCGCATCGTGCTGCACGGCATACCCGGCACGGCCATGCCGTCCTGGGCGTCGCTGTCGCCGGCCGACATCGCCGCCGTCATCACCTTCGAGCGCAACTCATTCGGCAACCACACCGGCGAGCTCATCGAGCCTGCGCAGGTTGCCGCCGCGTCGGGCCACTGAGCCGCGGCATGCCGTCGATTCTCCGGAGACACCCATGAGCGCAGCGAACCCCGCGATCGAGCACTCCCAGCCGCACGATGAGCCCCCCCGCGGCATCGGCCGCTGGCTCTATGCCACCAATCACAAGGACATCGGCACGATGTACCTGGTGTTCGGCATCAGCATGTTCTTCGTCGGCGGGCTGCTCGCGGAGCTGATCCGCTCCGAGCTGATGACGCCGACGATGCGCGTGCTGAGCCCCGAGATCTACAACCAGGTGATCACCGTGCATGGTCTGGTCATGGTGTTCGCCGCGGTGATGCCGATCACCGCCGGACTCGCCAATTACCTGATACCGATGATGATCGGCGCGCCCGACATGGCGCTGCCGCGGCTGAACAACTGGGGCTTCTGGCTGCTGCCGCCGGCGGCGATCCTGCTGGTGCTGCCCTGGGGGCTGAAGCTGTTCGGCATCGGCACCGGCACGCTCGACACCGGCTGGACGATGTACGCGCCGCTTTCGACCCAGTCCGGCCCGGGCGCGGACTTCGCCTTCGTCGCGGTGCTGCTGCTCGGGCTGTCCTCGACCATGGCTTCGATCAACATCCTGGTCACGATCTTCAACCAGCGCGCCCCCGGCATGACCCTGATGAAGCTGCCACTGTTCGCCTGGAGCTGGGTGATCACGGCGCTGCTGCTGATCGCGGTGTTTCCGGCGCTGATGGCCGGCTGCATCATGCAGATCGCCGACCGGCACTTCGGCACGCATTTCTTCAGCGCCGCCGGCGGCGGCGACCCGGTGCTCTGGGAGCACATCTTCTGGTTCTTCGGACATCCGGAGGTCTACATCCTGCTGCTGCCGACCGTCGGCATCCTGCCGCACATCCTCTCGACGTTCGCGCGCAAGCCGATCTACGGCTACGAGGCGCAGGTCTACTCCTTCTGCGCCATCGGCATCATGTCGGTGGTCGTGTGGGCGCACCACATGTTCACCTCGGGCATGCCCACCGCCGCCAACATCTATTTCATGTTCTCCACCATGGCCATTTCGGTGCCGGTGGCCGTGCTGTTTTTCTGCTGGTTCGGCACCATCTGGCGCGGCTCGATGACCTTCGAGACGCCGATGCTGTTCGCCCTCGGATACATCGTGCTGTTCGGGATCGGCGGGCTCACCGGTCTGGTGCTCTCGGACGCCGCCGCCGACCAGCAGTATCACAACACCTACTTCCTGGTGGCGCACTTCCACTACGCGCTGTTCGGCGGTCCGGTCATGGGCATCTTCGCGGCGATCTACTACTACCTGCCGAAGATGACCGGCCGGATGTTCTCCGAGCGGCTCGGCCGCTGGCACTTCTGGCTGACGCTGAGCGCCTTCAACGTGGTCTTCATCCCGCAGTTCCTGCTGGGCATCGCCGGCATGCCGCGGCGCATCCCGGACTATGCGCTGCAGTTCGCGCCGCTCAACCTGGTCTCGAGCATCGGCGCGTTCGTGCTCGGCGCCACGCAGCTGCTGTTCGTCTACAACCTGCTGCGGACCGCGTTCGGCACCACGGGCGCCAAGGCGAGCGATCGGGTCTGGGAAGGCGCGCAGGGTCTGGAGTTCAGCCTGCCCTCGCCGCCGCCGTTCCATACGTTCCAGGTTCCGCCCGTGATCGAATGAGGTACGCCCCGTGAGCGCCGCCACCGACACCCCTCAGCAGTACTACGTTCCGCAGCCGAGCCCCTACCCGATCGTGCTCTCGGGCGCGATCTTCCTGCTCGGGCTCGGGGCGGCGCTGCTCGTCAACTCGTTCACCGCGGGCTGGTGGTCTCTCGCCCTCGGCGCGGTGCTGCTCGCCGGCACGCTGTTCGCCTGGTTCGGGCGCGTGGTGAGCGAAACACGCGCCGGCGTATACGGACAGCAGGAGGAGCGTTCGTTCCGCTGGGGCATGCTGTGGTTCATCACCTCTGAGGTGGTGTTCTTCGCCAGCCTGTTCGGCGTGCTGTTCTACGAGCGCAACATCGCGGTTCCCTGGCTCGCCTCATTCACGTCCCATGCCTGGAAAGCCTACACGCCGTGGCCGCATTTCAGCGCCGCGTGGCCGAGCGGCGGGCCCGCCGGCCAGCCCTTCCAGCCGGTCTCGCCGTGGGGGATCCCCGCCCTCAACACGCTGATCCTGCTGTCCTCGGGCGTGACCGTCACCTGGGCGCACATGGGGTTGCGCGCCGGCCGGCGCCGCCAGCTCAAGGCGGGACTGGCGCTCACGATCCTGCTCGGCGTGACCTTTCTCGGCTTCCAGATCCACGAGTTCGCCCATGCCTACACCTCGCTCGGCCTGACGCTGCACTCGGGCGTATACGGCGCGACGTTCTTCATTCTGACCGGCTTCCATGGCCTGCACGTCACCGTCGGCGCCATCATGCTGCTGGCGATCCTGACGCGTACCCTGAAGGGGGACTTCTCGCCCGAGAGTCACTTCGCCTTCGAGGCGGTCACCTGGTACTGGCACTTCGTGGACGTGGTGTGGCTGATGCTGTTCGTGTTCGTCTATTGGCTGTAGGGGGCTCCCGGAGGCTTCCCCGGGTTGCGCGACATTCTGAACGCCCTGCTGCCGTGGGAGTTCTCGCCCACGACGCTGCTCGCCGCCCTCGCCGTGCTCGGCGCCTACCTGCGCGGTTGGCGTCGGGCCGGCAGGCAGGCGGGCATCTTCCGGCCGGCGGCATTTCTCTGCGGCGTCCTGCTGCCCTACGCGTTCCTCGAGACGCGCCTGGAGTTCTACGCGCTGCACCTGTTCTGGCTGCAGCGCCTGGAGCACCTGGTGCTGCACCACCTCGCCCCCTTCCTGATCGCACTGGCGGCCCCCGGGCCGCTGCTCGCGCAAGGCACCCCGCGCTGGATCCGCGAGCGCCTCC
>JAKAFQ010000288.1 GCA_021817875.1 Pseudomonadota bacterium | reverse complement strand
CCCCAACGCCCCCACGGCGAAGCAAAAGGGCCACCGCCGTCCGGCGCCTTGACACCCCTCCGTCCGCGGACGACTTTCACTCATTAGAGGCCCGCCCCAGAGATTCTCCTGAGGCGGGCTTCTTGTAACCCTTTGAGATTGGCCAACTTAGCCGGATGGATCAAGATCACTTACCCCCGTCATTTTCGAGCGGGGGTACGCTGGGGGGTTCGGAATCACCCCGAAACCGCGCCGCACCTTCCGCCAGGAACTGCTCCGCACGGGCCTGGCTGATGGCGATCTGGCGCACGGCGTCGCGCGTCTCCGCGGCCTTCCGAAGCACCTCGGGCCGTTCCTTCTGCTGGTAGATATCGTTGCGTGTCTTGTCGGACTTGTGACCCGTGATCGCGTTGAGCGCCCTGCCATCGGACGTCACGTCCTGCGCGAGGTCCGTCGCGACGCGGCGCAGTCCGTACCACGCACGGCCGGGGACCACGGTCACGCCCGCCAAGCGTTCGAGTTTGTGGAAGAGGTCGTTCGCCGCTCCGTCGCCCAGGCATTTCGTCGTGCCGACCTTGGCCTTACCAGCGACCAAGCGTCCGGCCGTGAACATCGGGTAGTCCGTGCCGCCCGCCTGGAACGCCGCTTCGAGATCCGACAGATACCCGGCAAGCGCTTTGTCCATGGCGACCCGCATCTTGTCGGTGAGGTAGATGTACACGCCGAGTTTGCCACCGTCGCCGTGCACGCGGAACGCGCCGTGATCGCCCACAGTGAGGTCGAGCTGGCTGCGCATCGAGCGCAGCGATTGCCCCAGCCGCGCCTCGGCCGCCAGCGCAACGGCGAGTGCGATCCGCGGGTCGGCCTTCGACAACGCACCAAGTATGCGGCCCATCTCTGCCGGCGTGTGGCGGGGGCGGGCGACTTCGTACCGCACCTTCGTCACCTTGTCCCACTCCTCCTCCAGCCGGTCCTGCCACCCCTTCGGCGGCGCGCAGCGGGCGGGGATGTGGCGGTTTGCTGCGAGCCAGATCGCGCACTGGTTCATCAGGTGCACGAGGTTCTTGGCCGTCTCGCGCCCACGGTTGGTACCCGCAGCGGCGGCAGCGGCAGCAGAATTCCGCCACAGCTGCTCGTAGTGCGACGGCACGAGTGCAGTCCACGTGATGCCTATGGGGAGCATCGCGAGCACCTGCTTCACGTACGAGCGGAACTGCTTCGTGCGGTCCGTCTCGACGGCCCACATGCCAGTGCCAACCGTCGTCGCCAGGTCGAGGCCGGCCGCCACCGTGAGCGGCGGCGCTTCGTTCGTGACGTCGGGCATGACGGCTCCTACCAGCACCTGGTACTGCCGCAGGGCCACGTCGTGCGCCTTCTGCATCAGGGACTGGTCCAGCGTGCCGCGGGCGTCGCGGACGCTGAACTTGAGCGACCGCTTGTCGTAGCGGCCCTTGTCGGAGTTCCACCAGCGCATCCAGAGGCTGTCGCCCTTGTCGGTCCGCTCGAAGACCGTGACGGTGTTCGGCTTCAACCCGACCGAGAGCGGAAGCTCCAGAGCGCCGTTCTTCGCCTTCTTGCTCATGCGGCCTTCCGAGGGGGGGCGAGCACGCTGTCGCGGTGGATGAGCCAGGTCCCGCCACGCTTCTGGGCCACCAACGCGCCCTTGCGGGCCATCTTCCCGATGAGCGAGGCGGAACAACCGCGCAGCTTGGCGGCCTCCGCGCTCGCGACCCACACGTCCGACTGACCGGCGGCCGTCACGGCGTCCGTCAGGCGGGTCAGGTTGCGATCCAGCGCGGCGGTCGCATCGGACGACGGAGCCAACGCGCGGAGCGTCTCGAGCTCCTGGGTCATCGCGTTCAGCGCCGCCTCGATTGGGTCGCGGTACAGCAACTGCGGGGCGCCGGCTGCGCCGGTCGTTGAGCGGATTATCACGGTGTCCATAGCCTCAGTGTGGCGGCTTTCCTTTGGGGGTCGGTAGTGGGTTCCCGAGTTGCCCGAGGATCCTACCCGTCGTCTGGGGACCCCACGAATGGGGTACAGAACCGCCCACCGTGACCACCCTGGGTGCCCGCCTGCTATTTGAACCGATCGTTCACGGAGTCGGCAGGTGCGGTCGGGTTCAAATCCGCTCTTAAGTCTCCCCGGGACCGAAAACCCTCGCATCGGCGCGCGCGCACATCTCCTCGAACGTTGGCAGAACCATCGTGTGGGTATGGTATTGACGCTGGTCGTGGCCGCCGGGGCGTGCAGTTGTCGGAATGCAAAGTCACGGAACGCCGTGGCAAGTTGACACGCCAGCGCAATGGACGATTCGTTGGCGCATTCGCCGAGTATGTAGGCGCTGAGGACGTCGGTGGCGGCGTCCGTGTCGCTTTTGTCGACCAGGGCGGCAGCGCAGTAACGGCCGAGATACATCCAGCTGTCGCGCAGTGCTTCCATTCCGAGCGCTTCCGCATACGAGCCTTCGTGACAGTCGCGCAAGCCGGATAACATCACTGCGAGCGCGGCTGCGTCCGGCTGAATTTCGCCGTCCCAATGCACCGGGCGCCGCGCACCAAGTGCCGCGAGTGCCGAATAAACCTCTACGGTGCGCGCGATTTGCGTCTTCGATACGGATGTGGAGTTCACGAGGCCCTCCGGTTTTGGCCGGGGTGATGGGTAGGTGATGGCATGCTGGTGGACCTCGGGCGACCGGCGGAAGCCCCCGGCCATGCGATGACGCAGGCGAGTGGCCGCGCGCGGGGTATGGTGTCCATTACCTCATTAGTGGTGGCTTTCCCGCGAGTGTCGGGAGTGGGTGCCCGACTCGCCAGAGGATCCTACCCGTGGTCTGTGGACCCCACGAATGCGGTTCGCAGCCCTACCCGAGCCCCCAGAAGGCCACCAAGGCGGTCAAAATCGGTTCAGGAGGTTCGAATTGACCCCGAAGCCTCCCTAGGACACGCCGCAGTGTCCCGAAGTCGCCGCCGGGCTGCTAGGCTCGTGACGGGCCAAGGAAAGGCCCCTGCGGGAACCGGCGGCCGGGTTCTCGCGAGTCCAATCATCAAATGCTGCAGTCCGGCGGAGTGCTGAGCGCTGGTGACAACTCGGGCTTCGACCGCGGCCCTCCGGATGCGCGCGCTCAAGAACGCGCCCTAGCAACAGCCGGCGCACCAGCTGTTCTGTCGTTGGTCAGAGCCTCGTGATACTTTCGGGTGCGACGACACGAGTGCTCCGTTCGCGCCTCTCCCCGACCTGATCCTCCTCCTGCGCCAGCGGAATGAAACTCGTACGCAATACCGGCACCGACCGCGTCATCAACCTGCTGCGCCCGCAGCTGACCGCAGGACGTCAGTGCGACGTTGTCACGTCGGCCCTTTCGGTCTTCGCGTTTTCCGAGCTGCTCCACGAGCTGGCCACTTTAGACCGATGCCGCCTAGTCCTGCCATCGGCCGGTGCTGACCTCGCCGCATTGGGATCGGACGCCGACCGCGCCGCGCGCAACCGCCTGCAAACACGCTGGCTTGCGGGACAGCTATCGAAATGGCTTGAGAGCAAGACCGAGGTGCGGCGAGCCGCTGGCGCGGTTCCGCAGGGTGCATTTGTCCTGCGCGATGGCGAGGCGCGACCGCAGCAAGCGCTTCTCGGCTCATTTGCGTTCAGCACCGATGGACTTGGACTAACGCCCGGCAATCCGTTGAGCCTCATACAGCTGTCCGAGACGCCTGAAGAAGCCGCGCTGCTGAGCCAGTGGTTCGACGTCCAGTGGTCCAGTCTTGTGGCCGATGCCGGTGCCAAGGCCGCGTTGATAGGAGAGATGCAGTCTCTCGCGGCCCATCGCGACCCATTACTCGTCTACACGCTCATCCTGCACCATCTCTTCCGCGACCGCGGCGACGATCTCGACGAGGAGCGCATCGTCAAGTCCGCCACCGGCATCCGCAACACCGTGGTCTGGAAGAAGCTCTATAGGTTCCAGCGCGACGGCGTTGTCGGCGCCATCGACAAGTTGGAGCGGTTCGGCGGCTGCATCATCGCCGACAGCGTTGGTCTCGGAAAAACATTCGAGGCGCTCGCGATTGTCAAGTACCACGAACTCCGAAACGACCGCGTGCTAGTCCTGGTGCCCAAGCGCCTGCGCGATAACTGGACACTCTACAAGGCGAACGACCGCCGCAACTTCCTGGCGCCTGACCGCTTCAACTACGACGTGCTGAATCACACCGATCTCTCGCGAGACGGTGGGCTGTCCGGCGACATCGACCTTGCCCACGTCAGCTGGGGCAACTACGACCTCGTCGTCATCGACGAATCGCACAACTTTCGCAACAAGAAGACGCCACGTGTCGGCAGCGAGACGCGCTACGACCGCCTGATGCGCAAGATCATCAAGGAAGGCGTCAAGACGCGCGTGCTGATGCTCTCGGCCACGCCGGTGAACAATCGCCTCGCCGATCTGCGCAATCAGATCGCATTCGCTACTGAGGGCGACGATATGGCGCTCCTCGATCACGGTATCGGCAGCATCGACAGCACTACGCGCCTCGCGCAAAAGCAGTTCAACCGCTGGCTCGACCTCGAAGACGCCGACCGAACGCCTTCGCAGCTGATCGAGATGCTCGGCTTCGATTACTTCACGCTGCTCGACCTGCTCACTATCGCTCGCTCGCGCAAGCACATCGAGAAGTACTACGGCACCGCCGAAACTGGCCGCTTCCCCGACCGGCTGAAGCCGATCAACATTAAGGCCGATGTAGACCGCGCCGGCGAGTTCCGCTCGATTCGCGAGATAAACAACGAGATCCGCCGGCTGAACCTCGCCTCCTACGCGCCGCTGCGGTATGTGCTGCCGCACCGACAGGCCGCGTACGACAAGAAGTACAGCACGGAGATCAAGGGCGGCGAGGGCTTCTTCCGCCAGGCCGACCGCGAGGAAAGCCTGATCCACCTGCTGCGCGTCAACGTGCTCAAGCGCATGGAAAGCGCCGTACCGTCATTTGCCCTCACGGTGCAGCGCCAGTTGCGCGACGTGGAGGCCACACTAGCTCGCATCGAGAGTCACGTCGAGGAGCTGGAGGAGATCGACATCGAGGACGTGGACCTCGACGATCCCGCTTTCGAGAGCCTGCTCGTCGGGCGCAAGGTGAAGGTGCTGCTGAAGGATGTTGACCTCATCCGCTGGAAACAGGAACTGATCGAGGATCGCAACCGTCTGGCGGCGCTGCACGCGGCGGCAAGCCAGGTTGATGCCTCGCGTGACGACAAGCTGGCGAAGCTGCGCAAGATGATCGAGCACAAGTGCCGCAACCCGATCAACCCAGGCAACCGAAAGGTGATCGTCTTTACGGCCTTCGCCGACACTGCCCGCTATCTCTACGACCAGCTTGCCCCGTGGGCGAAAGCAAGCCTTGGCATCGACACGGCACTGGTCACCGGCACCGGCACCAACCAGACGACCCTGGCCGGCCTGCGCAAGGACCTGTCCTCGATTCTCACCGCGTTCGCACCTCGGGCCAAGGAGCGACCCAATGAATACGCGACCGAAGGCGAACTGGACCTGCTCATCGCCACGGACTGCATCTCCGAAGGCCAGAACCTCCAGGACTGCGACTGGTTGATCAACTACGACATCCACTGGAACCCGGTGCGCATCATCCAGCGCTTTGGCCGCATCGACCGCATCGGTTCACCCAACGAGCGCATTCAGCTCGTCAACTTCTGGCCCAACATGGAGCTGGAGGAGTACATCAACCTGGAGCAGCGGGTCAGCGGCCGCATGGTGCTGCTGGACATCTCCGCTACCGGCGAGGAGAACATCATCGAGCACCAGTCGGGCAACCAGATGAACGACCTGGAATACCGCCGCAAGCAGCTCCTCAAGCTCCAGGACGCGGTCATCGACCTCGAGGACCTCAGCAGCGGCGTCTC
>JAKAFQ010000287.1 GCA_021817875.1 Pseudomonadota bacterium | reverse complement strand
TCAACGACGCGTTCCACCAGGCGCGCGAAGCCCGCTACGAGTACCTGACGGTCGAGCACCTGCTGCTCGCGATTCTCGATACGCCCAAGGTGCGCGAGATTCTGCGGGCCTGCGGTGCCGATCTCGGCCGGCTGCGTCAGGAGCTCAAGGAGCACATCGACCAGTCGACCCCGCGGGTCACCGACGGTGCCGAGCGGGAAGTGCAGCCGACGCTCGGCTTCCAGCGGGTGCTGCAGCGCGCGGTCTTTCACGTCCAGTCGAGCGGCCGCAAGGAAGTCGGGGTGGCGAACGTGCTGGTCGCGATATTCAGCGAGAAGCAGAGCCACGCCGTGTTCCTGCTCAACCGTCAGCAGGTGAACCGTCTCGATGTGGTCAACTACATCTCGCACGGTCTGTCGAAGCTCGCCGAGGAGAAGGCTGCGGAGGAGACCCCGGGCGAGGATCGCGATGCCGAGGGCGGCGGCGCGCTCGAGAAATACACCACCAATCTCAACCGCCTGGCGCAGGAGGGCCGCATCGATCCGCTGATCGGGCGCAAGCTCGAGGTCGAGCGGACCATCGAGATCCTCTGCCGCCGCCGCAAGAACAATCCGCTGTACGTCGGCGAGGCGGGGGTCGGCAAGACGGCCATTGCCGAGGGGCTGGCGCGGCTCATCGTCGAGGGCCAGGTGCCCGAGGTGCTCACCGACTGCACCCTGTATGCGCTCGACATGGGCGCGCTGATCGCCGGCACGAAGTACCGCGGTGACTTCGAGAAGCGTCTGAAAGGGGTGATCACCGAGCTGAAGAAGCTCCCCGGGGCGATCCTGTTCATCGACGAGATCCATACCGTGATCGGCGCCGGCGCGGCCTCCGGTGGCGTGATGGACGCCTCCAACCTGATCAAACCGGTGCTCAGCAACGGCGAGATCCGCTGCATCGGCTCGACCACCTACCAGGAGTACCGCGGGATCTTCGAGAAGGATCACGCCCTCGCCCGGCGGTTCCAGAAAATCGACGTCACCGAACCTTCCGTGGCCGAGACCGTCGAGATTCTTCTCGGGCTGCGCGCCCGTTTCGAGGAGCACCACGGCATCCCCTACACCGTGGAGGCGCTGAAGGCGGCCGCCGAGCTTGCCGCCCGGCACATCAATGAGCGTCATCTGCCCGACAAGGCCATCGACGTGGTGGACGAGGCCGGCGCGCGCCAGCGCTTGAAGCCGGTGTCCGAGCGGGCTGCCGCGATAGATGTCGGGCACATCGAGGAAGTCGTGGCGCGCATGGCGCGTATCCCGCCGAAGAGCGTCTCGACCTCGGACCGGGAGGTCCTGAAGAGCCTCGAGCGCAATCTGAAGCTGGTGATCTTCGGCCAGGACCGCGCGATCGAAGCGCTCGGTTCGGCCATCAAGATGGCCCGCTCGGGCCTCGGCGACCAGCGCAAGCCGGTGGGCAGCTTCCTGTTCGCCGGTCCGACCGGCGTCGGCAAGACCGAGGTCACCCGGCAGCTCGCCATCGTGCTCGGCGTGGAGTTTCTGCGCTTCGACATGTCGGAATACATGGAGCGGCACACGGTTTCGCGGCTGATCGGCGCACCCCCGGGCTATGTCGGCTTCGACCAGGGCGGACTGCTCACCGAGGCGATCACCAAGCACCCGCATTGCGTGCTGCTGCTCGATGAGATCGAGAAGGCGCACCCGGACGTGTTCAACCTGCTGCTGCAGGTGATGGATCACGGCACGCTCACCGACAACAATGGCCGCAAGGCCGATTTCCGCCATGTCATCATCGTCATGACGACCAATGCCGGCGCCCAGGAGATGGCCCGCCCCTCGATCGGCTTCACCCAGCAGGACAATGCGAGCGACGGCATGGAGGCGATCCGGCGGCTGTTCACCCCGGAGTTCCGCAACCGCCTCGATGCGGTCATCCAGTTCTCGAGCCTCGACCGGGACACCATCGAGCGCGTGGTGGACAAGCTCATCCTCGAGGTCGAGATGCAGCTCGAGCAGAAGGGCGTGACGATTTCGCTCGACGATGCGGCGCGGCGCTGGATCGCCGAGAGGGGCTACGACCCGAAGATGGGGGCCCGGCCGATGGCGCGCACCATCCAGGAGCACATCAAGCGCCCGCTCGCCGAGGAGCTGCTCTTCGGCCGCCTGGTCGGCGGCGGACAGGTGCGGGTGTCCGTCGCGGCCGACGGCAACACGCTGGCGCTCGAGTGCATTCCCGCTCAGCAGCCGGAACTGACGACCTGAGCGGGCGCCGCGCGCAGGACGCTCGGGGGGTCGCCCCGGGCGAACCCCGTGATGGCAGCGGCGCCGCGGGAGGCGGGCTTATCGGCCGCGGTAGACGATCCGGCCCTTGCTCAGGTCGTAGGGAGTCATCTCCACGGTGACCTGGTCGCCGGTGAGAATGCGGATGTAGTTTTTGCGCATCTTGCCGGAGATGTGCGCGGTCACCACGTGGCCGTTCTTGAGCTTCACGCGAAAAGTGGTGTTGGGCAGCGTCTCCACCACCTCACCTTCCATCTGGATTGCATCTTCTTTGGACATTCTGGCCCTTTGTCTCCCGGGGGGCGCGAATTGCAGCACAAAGGCCGCGGGTCTGCAATTTGCGCTATGGGCCGGGCGCCGGGCCGGGGCGCAGCGCGAGCGGCTCGAGCGATGCCCAGCGCAAGAGCAGCGCCTGGAAGTGCGCACGGGGGATCGAGCGGGCGCCGAGGCTCGAGAGGTGTCGGGACGCGAGCTGGCAATCGATGACCGTGATGCTGTTGTGGGCGCACATCATGACCAGGTGGGCGAGGGCGACTTTGGAGCCGTCGCGCTCGGTGCTGAACATCGACTCGCCGAAGAACACCCCGCCGAGGCGCACCCCGTACAGGCCGCCGGCGAGCTGCGCGCCGCGGCGCACTTCGAGGCTGTGGGCGTAGCCGAGCCGGTGCAGCCGCAGGTAGGCCTGGCGCATCTCAGGGGTGATCCAAGTGCCGGGACTTCGGTCCCGGGGGGCGGCGCAGGCGTCGATCACGGCATCAAATGATTCGTTAACAATGACTCGGAAGCCTTTGTTTCTGATTGTTTTGTCAAGGCTCTTGCTGCGGTGGAACTCATGCGGGAACAGGACGGTGCGCGGATCGGGCGACCACCACAGCACCGGTTGCCCGGGCGAGTACCAGGGGAAGATGCCGCGCCGGTAGGCGGCGAGCAAACGCTGCGGGGACAGGTCGCCGCCGGCGGCGAGCAGCCCCGCGGGCTCATCGAGAGCCTGCTCGAGCGGCGGAAACCATTCGGGGGCGTCCTGGGGCGAGAGCCAGGTCACCGTCTTCATGGCGGCTCCCGGCGAAACGGTACGTGCTCGCGCACCTCGCCGGCATACTCCTCGATCAGAGTCGCTTCCTGCGCGAGGAACCGGCCGATCGCCTCGCGGAAGCGCGGATCGGCGATGTAGTGGGCCGAGCAGGTGAGCTGCGGCTCGAAGCCTCGGCTCACCTTGTGCTCACCCTGCGTGCCGGGCTCGAAGCGCCGGATGCCGTGCTCGATGCAGAATTCGATCCCCTGGTGGTAACAGGCCTCGAAATGCAGGCTGTGATACGCGCCGCAGGCGCCCCAGTAGCGTCCGTAGAGCGTCTCGGGGCACCAGAAGAAGATCGCGGCGGCGACCGGGGTGTGTCCGTGACGGGCGATCTTCACCACCAGCGCATCCCCGAGGGTGCGGGCGATCTCCGCGAAGAACGCCCGCGTGAGGTAGGGCTCGTGGCCGTGGCGCACGAAGGTGTCGCGGTGAAAGCCGTAGACGGCATCGAGCAGGTCCGGATCGAGCTCCGTGCCGAACCGCGTCTCGAAGCGGATGCCGGACTCCTGCACCCGCCGGCGCTCGCGGCGCGCCTTCTTGCGCTTCTCGGCCGTGAAGGTCTGCAGATAGTGCTCGAAGCTCACGTAGCCGCGGTTGGTCCAATGGAACTGACAGTCGCGCCGCAGCAGCCACCCCGCGCGCTCACACGCGGCGCGCGCCGGCTCATCGAGGAACAGGGCGTGCACCGAGGAGAGCCGCCGCTGCGCCGCGTGCTGCTCGAGCGCCTCGAGCAGCCGCCGGGCGGTGCCGGCCTGGTCGAGGTCGGCGCGCACCAGCAGCCGCGGTCCGCCGGCGGGCGTGAAGGGCACCGCGACGGTGAGCTTGGGGTAGTACTCGAGCCCGTAGCGGCGGTACGCCTCGGCCCAGGCGAAATCGAACACGAACTCCCCGTAGGAGTCGCGCTTGAGGTAGGCCGGCGCGGCGGCGGCCAGACCCCGCTCGTCGCTCAGGATGAGCAGGTTCGGCTGCCAGCCGCTGCCCGGCCCGAGACAGCCGCCGTGCTCGAGCGCGGCGAGAAACTCGTGACGCAGAAAGGGATGCCCGGGCGCGCTCAGGGCATTCCACTGCAGCGGATCGATGTCATCGATGCTGGAGTGGACCGCAATGCGCAGCTGAGGTCCCTGGGTCATCGCCCGGATCAGTTCTCCAGGGTTTCCAGATACCGGTCGGCATCGAGCGCGGCCATGCAGCCCGAGCCCGCGGAGGTGATCGCCTGGCGGTAGACCGGATCGGCGACGTCGCCGGCGGCGAAGACCCCGGGGAGGCTGGTCGTGGTCGCTCCGGCCTCCGTGCCGCTCCTTACCTGCAGGTAGCCGTTGTGCATCGCGAGCTGCCCGGCGAACAGCCCGGTGTTCGGCGCGTGGCCGATGGCCACGAACACCCCGGTGACGGGCAGCTCGCGCGGCTCGCCGCTTTTGCCCGAGCGCAGTCGCACGCCGCTGACCCCCTGCGCATCGCCCAGCACTTCCTCGACGGTGTGCTCCCAGAGCACCGAGATCTTTCCCGCTCCGACCTCGTGCAGCAGCCGGTCCTGCAGGATCTTCTCGGCCCGCAGCCGGTCGCGGCGGTGCACCAGCGTCACGTGGGCCGCGATGTGTGACAGGTACAGCGCCTCTTCGACGGCGGTGTTGCCGCCGCCGATGACCGCCACGCGCTGGCCGCGGAAGAAAAATCCGTCGCAGGTGGCGCAGGCCGACACGCCGCGACCGCGGAATTTCTCCTCCGAGGGCAGGCCGAGGTACCGGGCGGTGGCGCCCGTGGCGATGATGAGCGCCTCGCAGCTGTACTCGCCGCTGTCGCCGCTCAGCCGGAACGGGCGTGTCTTGAGGTCCGCGCGGTGCACGTGATCGCTCACGATCTCGGTGTGGAAGCGCTCGGCATGGCGGCGCAGCCGCTCCATCAGCTGCGGCCCCTGCAGGCCCTCGACATCTCCGGGCCAGTTGTCCACGTCGGTGGTGGTCATGAGCTGACCGCCGGCCTCGAGGCCGGTGATCAGCAGCGGCGCGCGGTTGGCCCGGGCCGCATAGACGGCGGCGCTGTAGCCGGCGGGGCCCGAGCCCAGGATGATGAGTCGGCTGTGACGGGGAGCGGTCATGGATGCGGCGAGTCCTCGGCGGCTGGGGGTCGAGCGCAGATAGTAGCAAGGGTCGGCAGCGCCGGGAGCCCGATGCGGGCGCCGCGGCGCGGCCAGGTGCCCGGGCGCGGCCCGAGGGGCGCGGGCGAGGCGGGGAATCGCGCTGGGAACCGTCGCCAACGCCAGTGCGCTAAAATCAGGCTCCATCCTCTCTCTTGCAGTGGAGTCAGCGGCATTGGCCGAATCCGAGGCGCTCTCGCACCGCACCGGCCGCTTCTCGGCCACGGTGAGCCGCGGGCTGCGCGAGAGCGCCGTCATCGCCATCGGGGCGGGCGCGATCGTGTTGCTGTTCGCGCTTGCCAGTTACAGCGCCGCGGACCGCGGCTTTTTCTACAGCGGCGCCTCGCACGCGGTGCACGACCGCATCGGACCGGTGGGCGCGTGGCTCGCCGATGCGCTGTTCGGGCTGTTCGGCCGGCCGGCCTATCTGCT
>JAKAFQ010000286.1 GCA_021817875.1 Pseudomonadota bacterium | reverse complement strand
TGGAGAGGTCCTGCGTGATGTCCTCCTCACGGGCAATCGCCCGCAGCAACCGCCGCATGATCTTGCCCGAGCGGGTCTTGGGCAGATTGTCCGCGAAGCGGATGTCATCGGGCTTGGCAATCGCGCCGAGCTGCTCGCCGACCCACTCGCGCAGGGTCTGCACCAGGTGCGCCGCATCGCCCTTGGGCCGGGCGCCGCGGCACACCACGTACGCAAACACCGATTCGCCCTTGATGTCGTGCGGCTTGCCCACCACCGCGGCCTCGGCGACCCGTGGATGGGCGACGAGCGCGGACTCGATCTCCATCGTGCCAAGCCGGTGG
Organism: Pseudomonadota bacterium; assembly: GCA_021817875.1. The sequence goes on along the minus strand of JAKAFQ010000286.1, from coordinate 5,583 downwards.
CCGGCCACGTTCAGCACGTCATCGATGCGCCCCATGATCCAGAAGTAGCCGTCCTTGTCGCGGTGCGCACTGTCGCCGGCCACGTAGTAGCGGCCCTGGAACTTCTCCCAGTAGGCGGCCAGGTACCGGTCATTGTTGCGCCAGATGGTCCTCAGCATCGAGGGCCAGGGCTTCTTGATCACCAGGTAGCCGCCCGCATCCGCGCGGGTGACCGGCTCGCCGTGATCGTCGACGATATCGGCCTCGATGCCCGGCAGCGGCTGCGTGCACGAGCCGGGTTTGGTCGGCGTGATGCCGGGCACAGGAGAGATCATGATCGCGCCGGTCTCGGTCTGCCACCAGGTGTCGACGATGGGGCAGCGCCCGCCGCCGATCGTGCGGTGGTACCACATCCACGCCTCCGGGTTGATGGGCTCCCCGACGCTGCCGAGCAGCCGCAGACGCGACAGATCGTAGCGGCCCGGCACCGCATCGCCGAGCTTCATCAGCGCGCGGATGGCCGTCGGCGCGGTGTAGAAGACACTGACGCCGTGGTCCTGGCAGATCTTCCAGAAGCGCCCGCCATCCGGATAGGTTGGCGCGCCCTCGTACATCACCACCGTCGCGCCGAGCGCGAGCGGTCCATAGGCCAGATAACTGTGCCCGGTCACCCAGCCGGCATCGGCGGTGCACCAGAACACGTCCTCCTCGCGCAGATCGAACACCCAGCGGGTCGTCAGTTTCGCCCCGAGCAGGTAACCGCCGCTGGCATGCTGGATGCCTTTGGGCTTGCCGGTCGAGCCGGAGGTGTAGAGCAGGTAGAGCGGATGCTCCGCCTCGACCCACTGCGGCTCGCAGGCCGCCGCCTGCCCCGAGAGCGCCTCGTGCCACCACAAGTCCCGTCCCGGCTCCATGCCGACCGGCAGACCGGTGCGCCGCAGCACGAGGACGTGCTTGATGCTCGGGCAGCCCGAGGCAAGCGCCTTGTCCGCCGCCGACTTCAGCTCGATGGCATGCCCGCCGCGCCAGCCGCCGTCGGCCGTGATGAGCACCTTGGCCCCCGTGTCCTCGATGCGGTCCTTCAGCGCCGGTGCTGAGAATCCGCCGAACACGACCGAGTGAATCGCGCCGATGCGGTTACATGCGTGCATCGCCACGATGATCTCGGGCACCAGCGGCATGTAGATCGCAACCCGATCGCCGCTCTGCACGCCGAGCGCCTTCAGGGCGTTGGCGCAGCGGCACACCTCGCCGTGCAGTTCCTGGTAGCTGATGCGCCGCACATCGCCCGGCTCGCCCTCGAAGATGATCGCCGGCTTGTGGCCGCGATCGGCCAGATGAACGTCCAGGCAGTTGAACGAGACGTTCAGCTGCCCGTCGGCAAACCAGCGGTAGTTCGGCGCATCCTGTTCATCGAGGGTCACCGTGAAGGGCTTGTGCCAGGCGATCTCCTCGCGGGCCAGCTGCGCCCAGAAGCCGGTGTAGTCGCTCTCGGCGTGTCGCCGCAGCGCCTCCAGGTCCGGCGCCTTCAACCCCGAGCGCGCGCTGAACTGCGCCGGCGGCGGGAATACACGCTCTTCCTGCAGGACGGACTCTATGTTCTTGCTCGCCATGGAAGCCCCCATCAATTCCCATCTCACCCGACGCCGGGCGCCGCCGGCGCGCGCAGCATCATGCCAGAGCCGTGCCGGCCGTCCCACCTCGTCCGCCGCCGGCCAGCGCGGCCAGGCGCTCGCCCTGCCGCCGCAGCAGCGGGCCGAAACCCAGACGGTCATACAGCGCGCCGAGCGCCTCTCGGTCCGGGACGCCTGGAGTGAGCTCCGCCGGTCCCGCCGTCAGGGGCATGTCGCACACGATGCGCGTCAGACGGCGCGCCAGGTATACCGCGTCGCGATGTTCGCGCAACCGCTCGCGCAAGTCCCGCCCGCCACGCAACCCGAGCTCGGGAACGCGGCCGAGCCCCGCGTACAGCGCATCGATCGAGCCGAACGCGCGCATCAGGGCCGCGGCGGTCTTCGGACCGACCCCCGGCACCCCGGGGATGTTGTCCGAGGTATCACCGGTGAGGGCCAGGTAGTCGGCAAACCGCTCCGGTGCAACGCCGAACAGTCGCTCGACGTCGCGGTACCCGAGCTGCCCGCGGGCCCCGAAGTCCCAGTACAGATCGCCGTCACGCACCAGCTGAGCGAGATCCTTGTCGCGGGTGATGAACGCCGATCGCACGCCGTGGCCGCGCATACGCTCAGCCAGCGTGCCGATCAGATCGTCGGCCTCGTAATAGGAATCGACGAATACCGCCAGCCCCAGCCGCTCGCACAGCTCCCGGCAGTAATCGAACTGCACCGCCAGATCCGGCGGAGCCGGCTCGCGGTGAGCCTTGTACGGCGGATAAATCTCGCTGCGATAGGAGCGCGAGAGACGCCGGTCGAATGCCACGGCCACGAACTGCGGCCGGGTCCGCTCGAGCAGATCGCCGATGAAGCGCGCGAAGCCGAACACCGCGTGCACCGGCCGCCGCTCGGCATCGAGCATCTCGGGCAGGGGCGAGTGGTAGGCGCGGAAAACGTAAACCGAGGCGTCGATGAGGTACAGCAAAGTTCGCGGTTCCGTCTTGCGCGCACGGCGGGTCTGCCCCGCGCGCGCTCAGCTCAGCCAGCGCTGAATGCGAGCGTGCAGGGGGCTCGAGCGTGGGAAGTGCGCCAACAGGTACTCCATCTGATCCGCGAGCACGCGCCGCCCTTTCAGAAAGATGTACTCGGCGTAGGTCGGCGTGAAGGGCACCGCGACCAGCTGCATCCGCGCCTGCTCGGGGGTACGCGAGGCCTTCTGGTTGTTGCACCGCCGGCAGGCGGTCACCACATTGGTCCAGGTGTCCAGGCCGCCCTGGCTGAACGGCCGGACGTGATCCCGGGACAGCTCGCGGGTAGCGAAGCGCAGCCCGCAATACAGGCAGATGTGCGCATCACGCCGGAACAGGGTCTGGTTATTCAACGGCGGCACGTAATCGTGGCGCGTGCTGCCGGGATTGCCGGTGTGCCCGACGGTGGCGACGATGGAATTGATCTCCAGCACCGTGCGCCGGCCGCTGAGTGCGTTCACGCCGCCGACCAGCGTGTACAGGCGGGTACCGCAGGTGTAGGCAACCTGCTCCTGGGTATAGAGCCGGGCGGCTTCCTTGTAGTCGATCCACTCGAGCGGCATGCCGGAAACGTCCGCGCGCAGCACGAGTTGGGAGAGCCCGCGCACCGCTCCCGTCGCGGCGATCCGCAGGTCATCGCTGAAGCCGGAGTCGGCCCGCTCGAAGTCTATGCCCATCATGACGGGTTTAAGATAAGGCAAGAATGTGCTTGAGTTCAACGTGACAACGTGTAGGGTAGACTGCAAAAAGACGGGGAACCGGTGTCCGGGGCGGACGCCGCTCTGAAAGGGCGATCAATGCCAATCACAATCGGCGCGCTGCGCGAGAGCGCCGCGCGCGAGACGCGCGTCAGCCTGGTGCCTGAAGTGGCCGAGAAATTCGTCCGGGCGGGCGCCGGCATCCTGCTCGAGCGCGGCGCCGGCGAGCGCGCCCAGTTCCCCGATTCGGCCTACCGGGGAGTCGAGTGGACCGATGCCGCGGGTGTACTCGCGCGCGCGCAGGTGCTGCTCACGGTCCAGCCGCTCACCGTCGCACAGATCGATCAGCTCAAGGCGGGTACGGTGCTCGCCGGGTTCCTGCAGCCGTACGCGCGGCGGGACGAAGTGCTGAGGCTGAAGGCGCGGGGCATCACCAGCTTCGCCATGGAACTGGTGCCGCGGATCTCGCGCGCCCAGTCGATGGATGCGTTGTCCTCGCAGGCCTCGATCGCCGGCTACAAGGCGGTGCTGCTGGCCGCCAGCCACCTGCAGAAGTTCCTGCCCATGCTCACCACCGCGGCGGGCACCATCCGCCCGGCCCAGGTGCTGGTCATCGGCGCCGGCGTGGCCGGGCTGCAGGCGATCGCCACGGCCAAGCGGCTCGGCGCGGTCGTGGAGGCATACGACGTGCGCGGCGCGACGCGCGAGCAGGTCCGCTCCCTCGGGGCCCGCTTCGTCGATACCGGTGTCAGCGCCGAAGGCGCCGGCGGGTACGCACGCGAGCTCACCCCGGAGGAGAAGCACAAGCAGCAGGAAGTGCTCGATGCGCGCATCGCCGCCGCCGATGCGGTGATCAGCACCGCGGCGGTGCCCGGCCGGCCGGCGCCGAAGATCATTCTGCGCGGGGTCGTCGAGCGCATGCGGCCGGGCTCGGTCATCGTCGACACCGCCGCCGAGCAGGGCGGCAACTGCGAGCTGACCCGCGCCGGGGAAACGGTCCTCCACCAGGGCGTGCAGGTGCTCGGCCCGGTGAATCTGCCGGCCGAACTCGCCTACAACGCCAGTGAGATGTACGCGCGCAACCTGCTGAATTTCCTCTCGCCGGCGCTCAAGCAGGGCGAGTTCACCATCGATTGGGACGATGAAGTCTTCGCCCGGGCGTGCCTGACGCACGGTGGCGAGATCCGTCACGAACCGACACGTCAGGCAGTATCGGGCTGAGGCACGCGGGGGAACGGCCATGACCGGAATCGTTGCGCTTTATATCTTCATGCTCGCGGCCTTCACCGGCTACGAGGTGATCTCCCGTGTGCCGGTGATCCTGCACACGCCACTGATGTCGGGCTCGAATTTCGTGCACGGCATCGTGCTGGTGGGCGCCATGGTCGCGCTCGGCAATGCGCACACCCCGCTCGAGAAGACCATCGGCTTCATCGGCGTACTGCTCGCGGCGGGCAATGCCGTCGGCGGCTACGTCGTCACCGAGCGCATGCTCGAGATGTTCAAGTCGAGCAAGACGCGCGGCGGCGCTCGCGAGGAGCGCTAGATGCCGACCGCCTCCGCCGCGCTGTGGAGCGCGAGCTCGCTGATCCAGGCGAGCTACTTCCTCACCGCCGTCCTGTTCATCACCGGGCTGAAGCGCATGAGTTCCCCGGTGACCGCCCGCAGCGGCATCGTATGGGCCGGCGCCGGCATGCTGGTGGCGACGCTGGTGACCTTCGCCTATCCGGACATGAGCAACTACCCGCTGATCGGCGCGGCGATCCTGATCGGCGCGGTGCTCGCCTGGTGGAGCGGCAAGCGCGTCGCGATGACCAACATGCCGCAGATGATCGCGCTCTACAACGGCATGGGCGGCGGCGCGGCGGCCTCGATCGCGGCGGTGGAGCTGTACCGCAGCGGCGGCGGAAGCGCAGTAACCACGACGCTCGCGGTGGCCGGCGGGCTGATCGGCGCGGTCTCCTTCAGCGGCAGCGCCATCGCGTTCGCGAAACTGCAGGGACTGATCAAGCGCAGCATCCGCTTCCGGGGCCAGCAGATCGTGAGCCTGCTGCTGCTGGCGGCAGCACTGCTGCACGGGGTGTTCGAGGTGGCGCATCCGGGAGGCTCGCCGACCTACGTCACCGGGCTGCTCGTCTTCGCGCTGCTGCTGGGCCTCGCCATGACGCTGCCGATCGGCGGGGCAGACATGCCGGTCGTAATTTCGCTCTACAACGCGCTCACCGGGCTCGCGGTCGGCTTCGAGGGCTTCGCCCTGCACAACGCCGC
>JAKAFQ010000285.1 GCA_021817875.1 Pseudomonadota bacterium | reverse complement strand
CGGCTTGGATTCAACATGGTGCGCTCCGCTGCCATCGCCTTCGCGATGTCGCAGCTGAAGAAATCCGCCGAGCTGCACGGCCTGGAGAAGCAGCTGGAGAGCTTCTGGCAACGCAGCGCCGCGGTCGCCGCCATGTCCTACGTGGTGGCGAGGCGCCTGACCCACGTCAACCCCGATACCGCCATGCTCGCGGGCCTGCTGCACGCCATCGGCAAACTCTACATCCTGACGCGTGCCGGGCGATTCCCGCAGCTGGTGGCCGATGAGGCCGTCTATCACGCGATCGAGCGCGACTGGCACGCCTCGATCGCCAAGGCACTGCTCGAGAACTGGGAGCTGGCCGAGGAAATCGTCCAGGCGGTGAGCGAATACGAGGACCTCGGCCGCAGGCGCGCCGCCGCCCCCGATCTCACCGACGTGCTCACGGTCAGCTACCTGCTGAGCGGCTTCAAGGACCATCCCGAGACCCTGGAGCTCAACATGCAGAATGTGGCGGCCTGCCAGCGCATGAAGCTCGACACGGCGGGCTACCGCCGGCTGATCGAGGAGTCGGAACAGGAAATCGACGCCCTGCGCGAAGCGCTCGGCGTCTGATCCGGACCCGCAACCGCAGCCCGCCCATGCAACCCCAGCTGGTCGATTCGACAGGAAGCTTCTGCGCCGCCGCCGCCGAGCGCGACGTCGCGTTCACCTTCGTGCAGGCGCTCGCCGCCGAACTGTCGGTCGGCAAGGTGGAGCTGCCGGGTTTTCCGCACATCGTCATGCGGATTCAGCGCGTGCTCAGCGACGAGCACGCCGACACCGCCCGCATCGTGCGCATCATCGGCGGCGAGCCGGTGCTCGCGATGCGGCTGGTGCGCATGGCGAACTCCGCGGCGCTCAATCCCGGGGGCATGCCGGTCACGGATCTGCGCGCGGCGATCACCCGCGTCGGCATCGACACGGTGCGGACCGCGACCATCGCCTGCGCGATGCGCCAGCTGCGCGAGGCGCCGGCGTTGCGCGGGCTCGAGGCGCAGCTCGGCGTGCTCTGGCGCCGCTGCGTGCTGGTGGCCAGCCTGAGCTTCGTCATCGCCCGTCGGCTGACCGGCGTCATCGCCGATACCGCGCTGCTCGCCGGCCTGCTGCAGGGGGTGGGCCGGCTGTACATCCTGACTCGCGCCAGCCGTCACCGGGCGCTGTTTCACGACGCGTCGGCCTACACGGCCATCGAACGCGCCTGGCACCTGAGCATCGCCGCGGCCCTGCTCGAGAACTGGGGCATCGCCGAGGAGATCATCCAGGCCGTGCAGGAGTCCGAAAGCTACGAACGCGGGCCGCGCGGCGCGGTCGGGCTCGCCGATGTGCTGCTCGCCGCCACGCTGCTGGCGGAAATCGGCGACCCGGAAGTCCTCTCAGAGTGTGTCACCGAAGCCAAAGCCCTGCAGCGCCTGGGGCTCGATGTCCCGGCGTGCCAGGCGCTGATCGAGGAGTCGACCCAGGAAATCGCCGCCCTGCGGGACGCCTTGGGGTAAGCGTCGCCTGAGGACGCCCGTGTCGTCGGGCCATGATGAAAACACGCCCGACAGCGCAGTCCGGCGCAAACGCGCCGGGACAGTCGCTCGTCGTGGTGGAATCCGTGACGGTGTTCTCTCACGCGGCCCGATGTCTGCTTGACAATATACGGCGTGAACGCCGTTCCGTCTGCCATGCCGCCCCCGTCGCAAACGGCGATCGCCGTGGTCGGGGGCGGCCCGTCCGGCCCGGGAGATTCCCCCGCGGCCTGGCACGGCGCACACCATTTCCCCGACGCGCAACAGATGCTGGCGGCGACGTTCGCCCCGGAGGCGATCGTGCTGATGCCGGCCGACGAGTCTCAGGCCGCCGACTGGCTGCGTTGTCTGCGGCGCGATGCGCGCCTGGGCCTGAAACCGCTGCTGCTCGACCGCCCGCTCGGCGCCCTCGCCGCTGAACTCAGTGACGGCATCGCGACCGACCTCGCCGCCGCCGCCCGTCGCGCCCGCGACATGGCGCAGCGCCGCGCAACCGCCGCGCAACCGGCCGCCGCGACCAGCGACGAGCGGCTGCTCACCTTCCTCTACCTGCGCCCCGAGCACATTCTCACTCCCGTGATCGACTGGCGCGAGGCGCGCATCTGCCACTACCCGCTCGCCGACGCGTGTTGCCCGCCCGGCACGGACGGCTTCGAGCTCATCGACCGGTTGCGCCGCCGGGGACTGCTCGAGAACACCACGCTTCTCGAGCGCATCCACACCTGCCACCGGTGCGGTGCCGGGCAACTGCTGTTCGTGGAGCGCTGCCCGCAGTGCGGCAGCATCGACATCGGCGAACAGAACTTCCTGCACTGCTATGCCTGCGGCCACGTGGACACGCAGCAGAGCTTCCTGCGCCAGGACGGCCTCATCTGCCCGCAATGCTCGGCGCGCCTGCGTCACATCGGCGTCGATTACGACCGTGCGCTGGAAAGCCTCGCCTGCGGCAGCTGCAACGCCCGCTTCACCGAACCCGACGTCAAGGCGCGCTGCCTGCAGTGTCAGACGACCGCGGCGCCGGATGCGCTCTCGCAGCGGCGCTTTTACGGCCTGAGGCTCTCGGCCGCCGGTGAGCTCGCGGCGCGCACCGGTCAGCTCGGCGACGTATTCAGGCTCATCGACGAGTTCAGTCACGCTCATCCGGAGTATTTTCTACAGACCCTCGACTGGCTGATCGGCGTGTCGCGGCGGCACGCCGAGGTGTGCTTCGGCCTGATCTGTCTCACCTTCTCCAATGTACACGAGCTCGCCGCCCGGCTGCCCCGCCACCAGCTGACACAGCTGTTCGACGCCCTCGCCGGACGGCTGCGCACGCTGATCCGCACCACCGACCTGTTCATGCGCGAAGACGACAGTCATTGCTGGCTGCTGCTGCCGCAGACCGATGCGCCCGGCATGCAGGTGCTGCTCACGCGCATCCGCACGCTCGGTCAGACCCTGGCCGGCGATGACCAACGGATCGAGATCACGGTGTCGGCGAAGCACTCCAGCGAGTGCACCGCAGCCGACCCCGACGCGCGGCTGCTGATGGGCACGCTGCGCGAGCCCGGCTGAGCGCGGGGCCCATGGACGTCGGGCTGACACTGCGCGGTTCCTGGCTGGCGCTGCATTGGCTGATCGCGGCGCTGCTCGCCAGCGACTGGGCCGCGGTGCTCGTCAAGTTCCTGCCGTTCGTGCTGCTGTTCGAGCTGCCGGTGCAGCTGTTGGTGATGAGCGGCGCGCTGCGGCGCCATCTGCGGGAGCGCGCCGCGCGCAACCGCCCCGCCCCGCCCTACTTCCCGCCGGTCTCGTGCATCATCACCTGCTATGCCGAGGGGCCGGATGTCCGCAAGACCATCCGTTCGCTCACCGAGCAGCTCTATGACGGGCACATCGAGCTGCTCGCCATCGTCGATGGCGCCGCGCAGAATCGCCACACCCTGGAGGCGCTGCGCGCGATGCAGCCCTGCGTCGCACAGGCGCGCAACCGGCGCCTGGAGATCATTGCCAAGATCCAGCGCGGCGGACGGGTCTCGAGTCTCAACCAGGGCCTGAGGCTCGCCTGCGGCGAGATCGTCATGGCGCTCGATGGCGACACCTCGTTCGACAATGACATGGTGCGCAACGCGGTGCGCCATTTCGCCGACCCGAACGTGGTGGCGGTGGCCGGCAGCCTGCGGGTGCGCAACGCAGACCGACTGCTGACGCGGCTGCAGGCACTCGAGTACATGCTGTCGATCCAGCTCAGCCGGGCGGGTCTCGACGCGTTCAACCTGGTCAACAACATCTCGGGCGCGTTCGGCGTGTTCCGCCGGCGCTTTCTGCGGCACATCGGCGGCTGGGACAGTGGCACGGCCGAAGACCTCGACCTGACGCTGCGCATCAAGAAGTACTTCGGCCGCCACCCGCAGCTGCGCATCCGCTTCGAGCCGCGCGCCATCGGCCACACCGACGCGCCGCCGACCCTGGGCCGGTTCCTGCGCCAGCGGCTGCGCTGGGACGGTGATCTGTCCTACCTGTACCTGCGCAAATTCCGCCAGGCGCTCGGACCGCGGCTGCTCGGCATGCGCAATTTCGTGGCGCTGGTCTGGACGGGACTGCTGTTTCAGCTGGTGCTGCCGTTCCTGGTGGTGCTCTACCTGACGTACGTGTTCCTGGTCTATCCGGCGGCGGTGATGTTCGGAACCCTGGCGTTCGTGTATCTGTTCTACGTGCTGCTCACCGCGGCGATGTACGCCGAGTACCTGCTGCTGTACTCCGAGCGGCCGCGCGCCGATGCGCAGCTCGCCTGGCTGGTGCCGCTGTTTCCCGCCTTCACCTTCATCAGCCGCTGCTGGAGCGCCGTGGCGACGCTCTCGGAGCTGTTCCTGAAGACCCACCGCGAGTCCGCCATGGCGCCCGAGTGGGTGCTGCGCCGGACGAAGTTCTGACATGTGGCGCCGGGCCGGCCTGCTCGCTGGACTCACCGCCGCCTGCCTCGCATCGCGGCCCGCCGCGGCGCTGCCGCCCCTCGCGCAGCTCGAGGCGGACCTCGGGCATGCTCCGGCGCAGCAGCTCGCCGAGCGCGAGTACCGCGCCGAGCGGGACAGCCTCGCGGCCGGCAAGGCCGACCTGGGCATCAGCGCCTTCGGCAGTCTCGGCGCCGCCCACAACCACGACATCATCGATCCGACACACAGCTACACCTACGATCAGGGCATCGGCGGCGCCGGCCTGATGCTACCGCTGCTCGGCAGCCGCCTGAAGATCGACGGCGCGCTGGCGCACGAGCGGATCCGGCTCGCCAGCCTGGGCGCGCGAGCGCGGCTGACCCGGCGCGAGCTCATCGGTCGGCTGCGCAGGGCGTACGCGGCCTACTGGCAGGCCCGGCGCCAGGCGCAGCTCGCCCGGGCCTACCTGCGCACCGAGAGCCCGGTGCAACGGCAGCTCGCGCTGCGCCAACACGCCGGCCTGACTCTCGATGCCGAGCGGCTGCAGATCCTGACGAGCTTCGCGCAGGCCCGCGCCGACGAGACGTCCGCCGAGGCACAGCGTCGCGACGCGCTGGCGCTCATGCGTGATCTCACCGGAGTGCCCCTGAGGGGCGGAGCGGCGGCATTGCCGCGCCTCTCGTCCGCCTGCATCGCGCGCTCGGGCGCCGATCAGCGCTGGCGGGAACAGGACCCCGAGCTCGGCGCGCTGCGGCGCATCATCCGGCTGCGCGCGGCCGATCCGCGCGACAGCGCCTGGTACCCGGTTCAATCGAACCTGCAGCTCAGCGTGCAGGCCGAGGACCAGGTCACCACCGGCCGGCATGGCGCATCGGCCGCCCTCATCTGGTGGTTCCAGGTGCCGCTCGGCTATCGCTCGCAGCGGCGCAGGCTGGCCGCGGCGGCGGCCGAGCGCCTGGCCGCCGCCCGACTGGAATACCGGATGCGCCGGGATGCCCTGGACGAGCAGCGCACGAGCCTCCTCGCACAACTGCCGGTGCTGCGCCAGGCGCGCACGCTCGCCGGGCTGCGTCTCGCGGCCGCCCGGGAAGCGGTGCGCGAGCGCGCGCTGCGCGCCGCCGGACTCGGTGGCGATGCGATCGGAGAATGGCTCGAGGCCGAGGCCGCCCGCTACAGCGCCGCCACGGCCCGACTCGCCTCCGACGCGGCGCTGTTCGACTGGTACGCAGACTGGGCGCGGTTCGACACCGCATCCTGCGCCCACGGGCCGCTTCGAAGCGGCGCGGCGTCCGCTCTGCCCGACAGCCCCGTGCCCGCGGGGCCCGTATCGGCCGGCGCGGCGAACCTCGGCCCCGCCCTGCTCCCGCTCGCCGCCGCTCGCGCCGCCGCGCCCGCCTCGCGGACCGGACACGGTCGCACGCTGTATGTGTGGAAAGCTGCGGCATGGCTCGCCCGCGCGACCCGGGGCCGG
>JAKAFQ010000284.1 GCA_021817875.1 Pseudomonadota bacterium | reverse complement strand
GTCCTCGGCGTCGAGATCCGCGAAGCACAGCCATCCGCCCGGATCGAGCAGCGAGTGAAACGCGCCGAGCACCCGCGGCACGTCGGGCACGTGGTGCATGGTCATCATGCTGAAAATCAGTTGATATCGCTCGACCGGCACGGGGTCGTGCATCAGATCGAGATCGATCACGCGCAGGTCGCGGGCATCGGCGGCCGCGATCTTGCGCTCGGCCACGGCGCGCATGCCCGCCGAGCTGTCCGCCAGCGTGATCGGGCCGAGCGCGTCGCGCAGACAGAATGACAGCAGGCCGGTGCCGGCACCGTATTCCAGCGCTTTCATGGAGCGGCTGAGCGGAATGGCCCGGCGCATGGCCGCCGCGACGTCCTCGGCGCGTTTGATCTTGTCGGCATCGTCCCAGGTCTGCGCGCGGGCGTCGAAATCGGTCGTGGTCGGCTGAGGCATGCTGAGGGCTCCGGGTACGCCGCGCGGCCCGCAAGCCCAACGGCGCCGGACCGGTGATCGAACATCGGCGTGATTCTTCCAGATGTGCCGCCGGGCGTCCATCGGGGGTGATCGCACCGGGCGCGCGCCTCTTGACGTTCGCCCCGGTCTGCAGCCGCCCCGGACGGCAACCGGACACGCTCCGCCTTGGGACAGCCGATCTTGCTGGGAAGTGCCGCCGCGTATATGTTCGGCACGAGCTCAGCGGGTGAGTCGGGATACCGATCGGCGGCGATTGCGGATGACTGCGGCGGAATTGAAAGCAGCGGGCAGCGCCCGTGGGGTGTCCCTGTCGGCCGGCGCGTCTGCCGGGGTGGCGATGTGACGGCGCCGACGGCCATCCTGATCACCGGCCCGCAGATCGCCGCATACGGGTTTCCCGGAGGGCACCCTTTCGGGCCGGACCGGCACGACGCTTTCATGCGCGAGATCGAGCGCTCGGCCTGCTGGGCGAAGCTCGCGCGGCGCGCGCCGCGCCTGGCGACGCGCCTGGAAATCGAAATGTTCCACACGCCGGCCTATGTCGAGCGGGTGATCGCAGCCTCGCAGGACGGGCACGGGTTTCTCGACGCCGGCGACACGCCGGCTTTCCGCGGGGTCTATGAGGCGGCCGCGAACGTCGTCGGCGGCACGCTCGAGGCGCTGGCGGCCATCGTCGAGGGCCCGGTGCCGCGCGCCTTTATCCCGATCGCCGGACTGCACCATGCGGGGCGCGATCACGCGGCGGGTTTTTGCGTGTTCAATGATTGTGGTGTGGCGATCGAGGCGGCCCGGCGCTGCTACCGGCTCGAGCGCGTGGCGTATGTCGATATCGATGCGCATCACGGAGATGGCGTCTTCTACGCCTTCGAGACCGACCCGTACCTCGCCGACGCGGATGTGCACGAGGACGGTCGTTACCTGTATCCGGGCAGCGGAGATCGTGGTGAAACCGGTCGCGGCCCCGCGCTCGGCACGAAGCTGAACCTGCCGCTGCCGCCCGGTGCCGGCGACGCCGAGTTCATGGCCGTCTTCGATGAGGTCGAGGCCTATGTCGATGCGCACCGGCCGCACCTGATCCTGCTGCAATGCGGCGCGGATTCGCTGCGAGGCGATCCGATCACGCACTTGGCCTATACTGAAGCGGCGCATGCCCACGCCGCTTCGCGCCTGCGCGGCCTGGCGGACCGACACTGCGCGGGGCGCCTGCTCGCGATGGGCGGCGGCGGTTACAACCGGCGCAACCTGGCGCGGGCGTGGACGCGCGTCGTCGAGGCTTTGACTTGAGCGCCGAAGTGGCTGGCTGGAGCCGCTTCGCGGCCGGTCCGGGCTGATGATCCATCGGCCCGCCTCGCCGGGGCGGCCGCGGCCGTTGGCGGCGCAACCGTCACGCGACATTCACCACCATGGGCGGGATTTCGATGCCGGCCGCACGGCGCGCACAGCCGGCCGCGCCGGGCAGAGGAGTGTATGAGCGGTAAGCTGAAGGCCGACTCACTGTCGTTTTTCGAGTCGATCATCATGGGCGTGGCGGGCAGCGCGCCCGGCTTCTCGATCGCGGTCGCGATCTCCGGCCTGTTGGCGACGGCGGGGCTTTTCTCGCCGGACGCCGTGCTGATCTTTGCGCTGCCGATGCTCGGGGTCGCGCTCGCCTACAAGGGCCTGAATCGCAGGTTCGCCAACGCCGGTGCCGCCTACGAATGGACCAAGATCGGCTTCGGCCGGCTGTTCGGGTATTTCTCCGGCTGGGCGCTGCTGATCGCATCGATGGTGTTCATGGTCACCGGCAGCGTGCCTCTCGGCACCGCGACGATCGACCTGGTCGATCCGTCTCTGGCGAGCCACGTGTTGCTCACGACCGGCATCGGGGCCGTCTGGTTCGTCGGCATCGGACTGGTGCTGATCGCCGGCATCGAGATCACCAGCAGGGTGCAGGTCGTCATGAGCTCGATCGAGCTGCTGATCCTGTTCGCCATCTCGCTCGGTGCGTTCGTGCGCGCGGCGAGCGGGCAGGTGGTCCATCCGTTCTCCTGGTCCTGGTTCGGTTTCCACTACTCGCGCGCGGGTTTTGCCTCTTCCGCCCTGATCGTCGTGTTCCTTTACTGGGGCTGGGACGTCACCGCGAATCTGTCCGAGGAAACCCGCAACGACCGCCCGAACGCCGCCGGCAACGGCGGTTTTCTGAGCGTGTTCGTCACGATCGTCTCGTTTGCCGCGTTTTCGGCGGCGACGCTCATGCTGTTCTCGTTGCACGATGCCGCGGGCTTCTCCGACAACCTGATCTACCGGGTGGCGATCGCGTCCGGACTCGGCAGGGTCGGCGGTTACGCCGCCGCGCTCGCACTGATCCTGTCCAGCATCGCCACGCTCGAGACGACGATGTTGCAGTTCTCGCGCACGCTGTTCGCGATGGGGCGTGATCGGGCGTTGCCCGGTTGTTTCGGCGAGGTTCACGAGCGCACGGTCACGCCGGTGCGCGCGATGTATCTGTTGCTCGCACTCGGCCTGAGCGCGATCTTCGCTTCGAGCTTCATGCCCTCGATCGCCGCCATCCTCGCCGACTCGGTCAACGCGATTGCCGTCCAGGTGTCCTATTATTACGGGCTCGCCGGATTGGTCTGCACGTGGCTGTACCGGGACAGTTTTCGCCAATCGTTCGCGACGTTCCTGCAATACGCGATCGTCCCCGCACTCAGCGGGATTGCACTGATCATGCTCGGGATCTACGCGATTTCGACGTTCAACACGACCACCCGGATCGTCGGCATCGGTGGTCTGATCGCAGGCTTCCTGTTCTTCCGCCCCGGGGGGTATCGACGTGTTGCCGCGGTGGTGTCCGTCTCCTGAGGCCGGGCGCGGGCGCCTGAGGCAGGATGCGCGGACCGTCCGGGCGGACCGATGCGCGACGGTCGGGACAGGCGAGGGCGCCTGATGTGGCTCCAGGCTGCCTCATGAGAGGACATGGACCGTGCTCGCCTGGGGCCCGAGATCGCCGGCTTCCTCCACGAATCGAACCTTGACCCCGGTCCTGAGGTCCTGAAACCGGCCGCCGATGAGGCTGTTGCGGTGAAAGTAGATCAGCCGCCCGTCATCGGTCTCGATGCGTCCCGATCCGCGTTCGGTATCGAGTTCGCTGATCCGGCCTTGGGCGGTCTCGTTCAGATGCTTCACATCGCCGCGCCGCCGACGCTCGTAGTCCTCGAGCCGGCGGCGCGTCGCGCGGAAAGCATCGCGCAGGGCCACGTACGGGTCCTCGTGAGCGTGATCGGCCGGATGTGCGTGCCGGATCGCGATTTCCTCATCCGGAAGCGTGACGTCTATCCGGAAGTCGTAGAGGGAGCCCTGGTGTTGATGGCCGGCGAGAGGTTGCACGATGACGTGGCAGCGCATGATCTGATCGCTGAACCGGTCGAGTTTGGCGGCAAGCTCGCGGATCCGGGCTTCCAGCGCCGGGGAGGGGTCCATATGGCGGAACGTGATTTGCAAGGGAAGAATCATGGTCAATCCCTCCATGAGTCGGGCCGCAGCCGTTCGCAGGACGTTGCCCGGGGGTCGTTGCAGGGGTCAGTGAGGCGCATGTCGGGTCATGAGATCCTGGCGCGCGTGGCATCGGTCTGGGGTAGATTCGGAACTCTTGCCTCGACGGGTGCAATCCGCAGTTTTCCCGATGGTCTGCGCGCGGGTCGGGCCGTCGCCCCTGGGTACCCCGGCGCGGTATCATCCGCAGCCCGGTCCGTCTTGCAGGAACCTCGAACAGGCAGCGGGCGCCGCCAGCGCGGCGGGCTCGTTAGCCTCGAGGCCTCGATCGGGGCGAACCGGGACGGCCGGATGTGCACGGATCGGCCGGGTCCTCACTGCTCTGCGGCCCATCGAGGAGGGTTGCTCTCATGTCGGACGGGGTGAACGACAACCCGGCGCGTCAGCGTTTCGAGCTGGACGTGACTGGAGGTAAGGCATTCATCGACTATCGCCGGGACGGCGCCGTCGTGACTTTCGCCTACGCGGAGGTGCCCGGAAGCCTTCGCGGCGGCGGCGTCGGTGCGGCGCTGGTCAAAGGCGCGCTGGCGCTCGTGCGTGCGCGGGGCGAGAAGGTCGTTCCGCAATGCTCATTCGTCGCGGCCTATATCGCCAGGCACCCGGAAGAACAGGACCTGCTGGCCGGAGGTGCGGACGCGCGCTGAGCGTTGCGCCGCCCGGCTCAGCCGGTGACGTTTCCTGGGCGGATCGGCTGTCAGCGGCGGCGCAACGCCTGAGGTCCGCAAGGGGCCGGTTGCGGATCCGGATGCCCGACAGCCCGAGGGATCATCCTGAGGTCGTCCCGGTGTCATCCAGCGGCTCGATCAGCGTCGCATCATTGTTCCTCGGGCTGTTGACCCGCCGGCTGACCGGGTAGGCGTCGAGCAGTTCGGAGGGGCAGGGCTTGAGCGCCGCGCGGGCCGTGGTGAGATCGCCGTCCAGCCACGGGTCGAAATCCGCCGGCGTGAGGATGGCAGGCATCCGGCCCGGATGGGCTCCGGCATTGTGGATGCCACGCATCAGCTCATTGGCGGGCAGCGTGATGATCGCGCAGCTGTGCACCGCGGCGCCGTCCCCGGCGACGCTTCGGTCCCAGAGGCTCGCGAAGCCGAACACGTCCTGAGCGGCAAGACGGATGAAATACGGCTGCTTCTGCCCGGACTCGGTCAGATGCCACTCGTAGAAGCCGCTGGCAAGCTGTATGGCGCGTTGGCCCCGCTTCCAGGGACCGCGCCATGCGGGCCCCGTCTGCAGTTTCTCGACCGTCGCGTTGATCGTGCTGTATCTCGGCGGCACACCCTTGGCGAAGAAGGGGATGAGACCCCAGCGCATCATCAGTCCCTCATGCACGCCGTCGACGGCTCGGATCACCGGAACGGACTGAGAGGGGGCAACGTTGTAACTCGCGGTGAATTCCCAAGTGATGCGACCGAGCTGTATGGCGCGCTCGAACTTCTTCTGCTGTTCGATGATGTAGCGACCGCACATGGGGCCATCTTATCGGATCGGCGGCGCGCCATCTCAGGCCGGACCCTGCGGCGCCGGCGACCGGAACGCGATCCGATAGCCGATTCAATCCCTTATCTCATCCAGTCACCGCGTTTGAGAGCACTGCATGGACAGCCGACCGGAGCAGGCGCAAAGCTCTGCGCCATGCCGCTGCCATTGACCCCCGATACCCGCCTGGCCGACCACCGTGATGCACAGGTGGAGCTGCGCTGCGGCCGCTGCGGCCACTCCCGGGAGATGAGCGTCGAGGCGCTGGCGCGTCTCGTCGGCTGGGAGACGCTGCTCGTGCCTCGTCTCGGACGATTCCGGTGCTCACACTGTGGAGCGCGCCGTGTTGCGATCGCATTCGGCTACGATCGCAAGCCGCGAGGGTGGCGTGCCCATCACTGACCGATTGACGCTCACCCTCCGGATGTCCCTGCGCGATGCGCGCCGTGC
>JAKAFQ010000283.1 GCA_021817875.1 Pseudomonadota bacterium | reverse complement strand
CAGCGGCGCGTAGACATAGGTTGTGCTGGTTGCTCGGACGGTGACGACCGAAGCGATGCCGATCAGGCCGATCAGCAGGCTCCATCGCGCAATTATCGTGATATTCATCGCGGCGTCTCCCTGCTCGGATTGACTCATGGATATCAGTCAAAAGGGGTTCAGGTAAACCACTATCGGATGCGGCAGGAGATTTGGAGGCGATGGACGGGCGGCGCCGGGGGGTGGCGGCTGGCGTTCTCTCGGCCTGAGCGGTACGGATCGGGGCGGGGGCGCATTCGGGCGTTTCCTCCCCCTTTTTTTGTTGTTGCCACGGGGCAAGTTCATCGCAGTACCACGGTGCCAGCACGGCGCCACAGCACGCTATCAGCACAGATTTGGCGTCTTGCCAAGGGTGTTATTCGCTTAATTTATGGCGAATGCAGGATAGGCGAGCGGCTGCCGTTGTTAAACAATTCGGCCATGAACGCCGATCAGTTCATCGCCGCGCGAGTCTCCGCAGATACGAAGGCGCGGCTGCGCGCGCTCGCCGAACAGCAGCACCTAACCGAGTCCGGGCTGCTCAAACATTTCGTCGACCTGATGCTCCAGGCCGCCAGTCCCCCCGATTTCTCGGCGGCGCCTCAGGGCATGGAATCGGCGCCGCGCGCAAACCGCCTGACGATCCGTCTCCGGCCGGACGACCAGACATTGCTCCGCGAGCGGGCCGCCGCGCGCGGCATGGCGCCAGCGACCTATGTCTCGGTCATGACCCGCGCGCACCTGCGGTCGATCGCGCCGCTGCCGAAGGAAGAACTGCTGGCCCTCAAGCGGCTCGTCTCCGACCTCGGGGTCATGGGCCGAAACCTCAACCAAATCGCCCATGCCGCGAACCGGGGCGGGGCCGTAAGCGGCCCGAGCCACGCCGATTTCACCGGGATGCTGCGCCTCTGCGAAGCCCTCCGGGATCACGTAAGGGCACTACTGACCGCGAACCTGCAGTCCTGGGAGCAAGGGTATGCCGAGAAACGTTAGCGAACCGGTTTTCGACCTATTCAGCTACGCCCGTCGAGGACCTGAGCGTCGGGACCGATGGTCCCCGACCGAAATCGCCCAAGTCGCCCGGACCGTGGGCCGCGCACCCGAGGTCATGGTCAAAGTTCTCTCCCGCGGAGCGACCGACCTTGCGGCGGTGCGCAAGCACCTCGATTACATCGACCGTAAAGGTCAACTCGACCTCGAGACCGATGACGGTCATCGGATCCAAGGTCGGGACGCCGCCGAGGATCTCCTGACCGACTGGGATCTCGAGCTCGACGAGCATCGCCGATCCCCGATGCTCGGATCGACCGTGGGCAAGGCGCCGCGCCTCGTCCACAAGTTGGTGTTCTCGATGCCGCCCGGCACACCGCCGGACAAGGTTCTCGGCGCTGCGCGCAATTTCTGTCGCGAGGAGTTCGCGCTACGGCATCGGTACGCGATGACCCTGCACACGGACGAACCGCATCCGCACGTCCACGTCGTCGTCAAATCCATGAGCGAAGACGGCGTCCGCCTCAATATCCGAAAAGACGTCCTACGGAGGTGGCGGCAGCAGTTCGCCGTTCATCTGCGGGCGCTCGGAGTCGAAGCCAATGCGACGCCCAGGATCGTCCGCGGCGAGACTCGGTCGCGCACGCTCGATGCCATCTATCGCGCCCAACTCCGTGGCCATTCCCGGCATACCCGCGATCGCGTCGAGGCAATCGCCGATGCAATGCGTCGGGGAGAAATCATGACAGAGCCTGGTCGGGCCCAGATGCTCAAGACCCGAAAGCAGGTCCATCGAGGGTGGCTCGCAATTCGCGAAGCCGCCATTGAGAATGGCCAGCGCGCGCTCGCGGAGCGTATCCAAGAGTTCGTAACCCAGATGGCGCCACCGAAAACAGAGCGCGAGCGAATCGCCGACCAGCTGCGCCGGCGCTTGGAGCGGGTTCCAAATCAGGAGAAGCAGAGGTGAGTGGGTTCGATTGACCAAGAACCGGCGCTCGGGTGCTCATGCTAAGGATATCGTTGGCCGGTCATCCGGAAATTGGCGCCGGATGGCCCCGACGAACGATGTCGAGAGGGGGCATGCGCCAATGCGCGTGACAGGGCCCTGCGCAGACGCACGTCGACGTCGCTCATCGCCTAACACCGCACGTCCCACGCGTCGCCCCGCGGGGCATTGATTGTGAGAACGCTTGCCAAATGTTCCAAGGGGTGGAGAGGGCCGTTCTAATCGACACGTCGCGAAGATGCTTCACGACGTACCGATTTCAATGCTACTTCGATCGCGGCATCAATCCGGGCGATCGATGCCCTGCCATTTTGGAATTTCGTCCGTGCTACGGTCTCGTCGAGAATGCGCCAGTGCACCGCCTCTTCGACAAAGTTCCCGAGGGCACCCTTCGCCATCCCGCTCCGCTTGAGGAATGCACGAACCGACGCGTCCGTTTCCCTCGAGACCCGGATGGTCCAGCGTATGCGTTTATCCATTCGCGGCGCACTCGAGTCCCGTAGTCATCAATTTATTGTACGCCTGGGTCCGAGAAGATCGGTCTCGAGAATGATAACCTCGGCTGACTTTCATCGAGCCGCCGATGACGTTCCCGCGGGGCGCGCGTCGGCGAACTTGTACCCCAGCGATCGCCGCCGAAGAGATCGACGGTACGGCGGCTCCGCGCGCCGTGTCGGCGAACTACGAATTCGACATATGCGAAGGGGCTTCGCAACGCACCTGTCTCGTGACAACACCGAGGCCGTTCGTACAGTATAGGCAGGGGTCCATGCACGACCTCCGTCAAAGGGCCACCCGGTGATCGTCTATCAGTCCACCAAAGCGGAATTTCTGAACAACGTCTTCACTCGGGACATCGAGACCGTCATTCTCGAAGGGTACCGGCGACAATGGGGACACGGTGTGTCCCGACAGGAGGTGCGCTCTTGGAAAGAGTCGCTGCTCGCGATGGCGAAGGTGCTGAACCACGAGTCGATACCGGACAGCTGCGGCGTCGCGGTCGAGTACGGGATTCCACAAACCTCAAAGCGTATTGATGTACTGATTTCAGGGCGAGACGCGGCCGATCGAAGCAATCTCCTGATCGTCGAACTCAAGCAATGGGAAACCGCAAAGCGCACCTCCATGGATGCTGTCGTTCGCACCCGGTTTGCGCAAGGGG
The DNA here is from genome assembly GCA_021817875.1 of Pseudomonadota bacterium. The sequence continues at coordinate 2,776 of JAKAFQ010000283.1, read as the reverse complement.
AAGCGGACACCAACCACCCCTCATATCAGAGCTGGTCCTACGCGGAACTTCTGCGGAATTTCAACGAGACCGTGCACGCGGAAGACCTGCCGCTGCAGCCGTGTGCGTATCTTCACAACTGTCGCGACGGCCAGGACCTACTCGATCCCTTCTACGCGTATTACACCAAGCTCGCACCGCTCTTCATGGCGGGCGATCCGGAACGTAAGCGACTTCGACAATTCATCGCCCGGCACGTGCGCCACGGCGACCGCGGGGAACTGATTTATCGCATCGAGAATGGCCGTATCCGCCCCTCCCGTCGACTGATCGATGCGCTGACCGGGATGATGGCCGGAAAGCGCGAGTTCGTGCTCATCGATGACCAAAAGGTCGTCTTCGAGACGGCATTGTCTAGCGCGACTGGTGCGCAAACGGGTACCAAACAGGTTCTCATCGTCGACGGCGGCCCGGGTACGGGTAAGTCCGTGGTGGCCGTGAATCTGCTGGCGACACTTATCGCGCGAGGCCTCAATGCTCGCTATGTGTCCAAGAACCGCGCGCCACGACAAGTGATCGAGCACACCCTCGCAGGCACGTTGCGCCGGTCAAAGATTACAAGCCTCTTTGGCGGCTCCGGGGCATTCGTCGACGCTTCGCGCGACGAATACGACGTCTTGATTGTCGACGAGGCTCATCGTCTAAACGAAAAATCGGGTCTCTATGGCAATCAGGGCGATCATCAAGTATCGGAAATCGTAAAAGCGTCGCGATGCGCAATCTTTTTCCTGGATGAGGATCAACGCGTCACGTGGAAGGATGTCGGCGCGCGGGACGACATCGCCGCCCGCGCGCGTAAAGCCGGCGCGGAAATCACGTTCCTGCGTCTCGAGTCGCAGTTCAGGTGCAACGGCTCGGACGGATATTTGGCATGGCTCGATGACGCGCTCGGTATTCGTCGAACGGCCAATGCGCTTCTCGATCCGGAGGAATACGACTTCCGGGTGGTCAATAGCCCGCATGAGCTCCGCGAGTTGATCGAGTCCCGAAATGCGCCGAACAACCGAGCGCGTATGGTGGCGGGGTATTGCTGGGACTGGTCGAGTAAATCGAAGCCACAGAGCATGGATGTCGTCATCCCGGAACATGGATTTGGCATGCAGTGGAACCTCGCGTCCGACGAGGGGCTCTGGATCGCGGCGAAGAATTCGGTCCAACAGATTGGTTGTATCCACACCGCGCAAGGCCTGGAGGTCGACTACATCGGCGTAATCATCGGACCGGACCTGGTTGTCCGCGATGGAAAGGTGCAGACGCGTCCGGAGAGGCGCTCGAAACATGATCATTCGATCCGTGGCTACAAAGCGGAACTCAAATTGAATCCTGAGCGCGCCCGAGCCAAAGCGGATGCCATCATTCGAAATACGTACCGGACCTTGATGACCCGGGGTTTGAAGGGGTGCTACATTTATTGCACTGATCCGGAGACGGCGGCGTATTTCCGAAGTCGACTCGTGGAGGGGAAAGCCGAGTCGTCTCTGCGCAAGGTGGCAGATGCGGCCGGCAACTACGATCCCTCGTAATCGGCGCCAGTGCGCGCCGATTTTGAGATCGCTACGGATCGATTCCGAAAGGGATCCGTATCATGGCGCGCCGGATATTACGAGGCCGCGGCTGTGACGGGCGACGTCACCAGATCGGCGAGTACGGGATGAATCGGCAACTATACAAGTCCTGAGCACAGCACCGCGCATGCGTTACTGGTGGGTCAACCAAAACCAGACGTTCCGCCAGGAGATCGAGGGCGGCTATCTCTGGTCGCCGAAGCGGAACAAGAACGGCCACCGAAACCCATTCTATGAATTCATGCGCGAGGTCGCGCCGGGGGACATCGTCTTCTCGTTTTGCGAGGCCCGCATCGCGGCGCTTGGTATCGTCAGCGGCTATTGCCGGGAAAGTCCAAAGCCGGAGGAATTCGGTCATGCGGGCGCGAACTGGAGCCAAATTGGATGGCGCGTCGGCGTCGAATGGCGGCGCCTGACAGACACCATCCGTCCAAAAGACCATATAGCCAAACTGCGTCCAAACCTTCCTGGCCGGTACGCCCCATTGACGCCAGAGGGCAATGGGCTGCAGAGCGTGTACCTCACGGAAGTCAATTCCACGCTGGCGTCGACTCTATTCGGCTTGATCGGTCCCGAGGCGTACCGCGTGTCCGATCTTGGGCATCAGGTGAGCGCAGTCGAGCGCGATTCGCCGGCGCCCGAACGCGATATCGAAGAATGGGAGCGGCGGGTCGAAGTCGAGATCGACCGCGATGCCAAGATTCCCGCTACGGAAAGAAGTGCTCTTGTGCAGGCGCGGCGAGGGCAGGGACTCTTTCGGGAAAACGTGCGAGTCGTCGAACACGCGTGCCGGATAACACGAGTGGATCGAATGGAGCATCTCATTGCGAGTCATATCCGTCCGTGGCGGGACAGCAGCAACGAGCAGCGACTGGACGGAGAAAACGGCTTGCTCCTGACGCCGACGGTGGATCATCTATTCGACAAGGGGTTCATATCGTTCGAAGACACGGGCCAGGTAATCGTATCCCCTGTGGCCGATTCCGTATCGCTCAAGCGGATGGGCGTTGATCGCGACCAACGACTCAATGTCGGCCATTTCTCGCAGGGTCAAAGAACCTATCTCGATCACCGGGAGAACGTGCTTCGCATGGCGCGTGTCCGATCAACGGAATCGTCGGCGAAGTGAGATTTCACGCTCCGGACGCAGGTGCACCAGAATCTGAGTTTGG
>JAKAFQ010000282.1 GCA_021817875.1 Pseudomonadota bacterium | reverse complement strand
TGGCGCGGGGGGGTGCCCCCGGCACGGGACCGGCTCCCGCGGCCCGCCAGGCGCGCAGCAGGATGAGACTGCCGGCGCGCAGGTTCTCGCACGGCTGGAGGAGCTCCGCGGCCGTGAGCCGCAATGGCGCGAGCCAGCCACTATTCACCTGTGCGAGACCGAGATCGACCGAGTGACCGGCGCCGATCAGTTGGGCCGCGAGACGCACCGCGCCGGCATACGAGACGGGGTGATAGACGATATGCGTGCTGTCGTCATCAAGCGCATAGGGGTCGCCGCCGGACTCTTGCGCAACGAGCGCTGCCATGGTCACCGGGGAGATTTGGGGTGCGCAGCGCTTGAGAAGCGCGCGCTCGTCGCGGGTGGCGGCATGCGCGGGGATCGCGGCCGGTGCGAGTAGCGCAACGCCGACCAAGATGCTGAGGCGAATCGAGGACGAAATCATCCGCTTCCTCGATCTGTGTACTCGAACTCGATCCGCGTCACGAGATCCCCGGGACCACAGGCATGCGTCCGGCAGAAGAATTCGATGAAGTCCTGCGGACGGCACAGCACAGGATCGTCCCCGAAGCCCTCGAGCGCGCACTCCCGCCGTCCGTATGTCTCGTCGATCAGCAGGTCGACGAGCGCTTCCCGGCCCACGCTCACGATGCGTAGCGGGCCCCGTATCACCTCCACCTTCTCCCCGCGCTTCAAGCCCTGGGACTTCACGACGGGGCGCACGAGGTCGCCCGGCTTCAAGAACATCCACCCCATCCGGCGCGTCACCGTCTTCGTGCCGCTGCGCACCTGTGCGGTCGTGAGCGCAAAACTCATGTTACGCATGCGGGTTCTCCTGGCGGACTCCGCTCGATTCGATCATCTCCACTACGGCAGCCATCACACAAGCCGATTGATTCATGGCACCGGAAATTCCGCCCAAACCTTCCCATCGAGTTCTCGGCCGGCGCGGCGCGTACCGCACCGGAACATGACACCCATCTTCCCCGGTTCCGGTCTCTTCGTGATTTGGTGCGCATTCCGCGAGTCGCACAGGCAGTTCGGCGCCCACTCGCCCCACTGCTTGAAGTGAAAGGGCACATGCGCCAGGGCACACTGATCGCGGATCGAACGGACCCACTCCGGGTGGATCGGTCGCGCGTCCGGGCCGCTCTCCCCGCCGACGATCACCCAATTGATCGACTGCTGCGGGGTCACCTGGCCGGCGCATGAGTGCGCATCGGCATTCAGAGCGCAGAGATCGTCGTTGCAGTCATAGGCGTGACCGAAGGATTCGGACTCGAGCCACTCATAATCGAACTCGATTGGCCCGAGCAGCGGCTCGCAGGACACGAAATGCAGTGCCGCAGGTACTGCGATGAGCTTCGGAATGTCCCGGTCCGCCTCCTCCTGATTCACAACTGTCGCCCCGATCCAGACGTTCCGGCGCGGACGGTCCAGCCACGCCATCGGCAGCATCCGTTGCGCATTGCCAATCCGCTTCGTCAGCAGCATCCAGGTGAGCGCGGGCGTTGCCTCGATGAGCGACCAGAGATCCGCGCGCCAAGCTTCGGGCACTGAATTGTCAAATACATCGCCGAGGCTCGCGCAAAACACGCGAAGGGACCTCGCCGTTTGCACGGCCTTGGCATTCCACGCCAGCGGCTGCCTCCAGTTGGTGAGAGAAATGCGCACCGGCGGACGCTCCCACGCAATGCGACCGAATCGCACCGCCCATCGCTCTGCGTAGCAGTGCGCGCAGGCCGGCGACACCTTCGTGCACCCGATCCACGGATTGAAGGTCGCATCGCACCAGGAAATTGCACTCTGTTCAGCCATGGCTTCCCCTCACAACCGCGCCGGCCTGCAGGCCGCACCGAGTCCCAACTGTCTCTGACAGCCCTTGCCGGTACTGAGGCGGCGCCGGCACCCCGCCGGGGCCACCACCCGAAATTCGCGCCGCCGCTCCGGATTGCCACAGCGCTTGCACACGCGCTCGCCCTTTCGCACCGCAACCGCTTCGGCCGTGGCCTGCCGCGGCACCGTAACCTCGTTCGTCGTATCGGCATCCCCACAGTCGTGCGCCGCAGCTCATGGAGTTCGACGTACTTCGGATTGAGCTCGCAGCCGATGAACTTTCGGCCCAAGCGGGTCGCGACCTGGGCGGTCGTCCCCGAGCCCATGAACGGATCGAGTACCGTACCCCCCGCAGGGGAACCGGCGAGGATGCAGGGCTCGATGAGCGCAGGCGGGAAACAGGCAAAATGCGCACCCGGAAAGGGCGTCGTGGGCACCGTCCACACCGAGCGTCGGTTGCGTCCCTTTCCGACCCTCCCCTCCACGCTTCGGATCCCGCGGTGCGGAGCCATCAGTCCGCCGCTCGGCTCCCGCAGATCCAGAACGCCGCGCGGGTGATCCTGACCGCTGTCGGGCTCACGGATCGCTTCCGCGCCGTAGTAGTAGCGCTCCGATTTCGCGAGGAGAAATAGGTACTCGTGCGCTTTGGTCGGCCGATCCCCCACACTCTCGGGCATGGGATTTGGCTTGTGCCAAATGATGTCCGAGCGCAGATACCACCCTTCGGACTGCAGCGCCAAAGCGATACGCCAGGGAATACCGAAGAGATCCTTTGGCTTCACGCCGCCCGCTGGGTTGTTGCCGCCTCCCCACCGACCTGCGCGGGAAAGGCGCTTGGATCGGCAGATCACCACTTTGCCGCGCTCACGACGCTGGAAGGCGTCGCCCATTTGGGGCGTCTGGTTACCGCCCCCGCGCGTTGCGTAGGAGTCCCCCAAGTTGAGCCACAGAGTCCCGTCTGAGGTGAGCACATCGCGGACCGCACGGAACACCTCGACCATACGGTCAACGTATTCTTCCGGAGTATCCTCGAGCCCGATCTGCCCGGCGACGCCATAGTCCCGTAGCCCAAAATAGGGCGGCGACGAGACGCAAGTCTGGACGCGCACCCCGTCATCCGCCATCGCCCGGAGCAGCTCTCGGCAATCGCCGACGTGCGTGCGGTTCACCCACTCACGCACGATGGCCACCACGCCGGGCATTGCAAGACGGGCGCTGCGGGCCGCAGGAACCCGGCGGCTGGCGGATCTCGAAGAACCCCTGAAGCCGGGGACTCACCTCAATCGCGAGGCGCGCGAGCCCCGCGGTGGCGCAGTTGTTGATCTTGAACCCTGCGTCCGAATGCTCGCGCACTGCGGTACGCCACCGCAGGACGTGACAGAGCCCGTCAGCGGTCCACCGTCGCTGTCCTCGTGCCTGCGTCCGCAATGCCAGGCGGACGAACTCCTGGAATACATGCATGTTGTCCGCGAGCCACTCCCAAAACCCCACCGGGTACGTCCCGTCATCGTATTTCGCCCGCCAATCACTGACCGGCGAAGGACCTAGCGGAAGCGACTGTTGCGATTGCTGCATCTGAAGTGGCTCACTGCCGAGCGTCTGGCTTGCCATACGTACTGTCAAATGTTTTCGGCCGAGGTGTCCGCGACCCGTGACTCCAGCACGGGGATCACCGCACGAGCCGAGGCGCCGACGGAATCAAGCGCTGCCGCCCGCCGTTTTCCGTGCCGCGCCATCTTGCGGCTGCCGCTGCAGTATTTGCCGGCGTCTCGCTCCGACCAGTATTCGACCGCGCGGATCTCGAACGAGGTACGCGGCTCGGCTACACCCGCGCGACGATGGCGCGCGCGGGTAAGGAACTCCTCCTCAACGCGCCGAGTTTCCTCGTCGATGAGCAAATCGTCAGTGCCTGCGCAGGCCCTGCCCGTCGCCATCTCGAAACCACAGTCGGGATCGGCCTCCTCTCCCCGCGCGCTCGCCCGACTCCACCGGCGGGCCCATAGCCAGGCGCGCTTGATGAGCCACAATCGCGGACCGCCGCGCCACGGGTCGTAGCCGGAAATCGTCTGCGTCACCTCGAGACACATGAGCATCATCTGCTGCTCAACGTCCTCGAGCGGGACGCGCGTCGCGCGACTGATCGCGTGAGCCTCGAGCCGAAGTGCCTCGAAGAGAGACACCGCCCGCGCTTGGCCGGCATCCGGAGCGGTTCCTTTTGCGCTCATCGGCGAACCTCCTTGCGCGCATCGCGCTCGGCGTGTCGCGCCGCGGCGTCCATCACACAACAGGGCGGAAACTCAGGCAGTCGAACGATCTTCTTGAGCGCGGCATCGAGGACCTGCTGGACAGGCACGAGCGCTTCACGGAGCGTCTCGAATACCGGGTCGGTGATCTCTGCTGACCCACCCATAGTGGTCAGCAACGTATCCAGACCCTCCCTCACCCCATCGAGTCCCGCAATGAGCGCCTCTCGCTCCTCATGCGCTTCGAGGTGAAATGCATCGAGCACTTCCCCAAAGGTTCGCCGCGGAGGCTCATCGTCCGCGGCGGGAACTGCCGCCGGAGCCGAAGCGCTTTGGCCCGTCGTAACGGCAGGTTCTTGCTCCCCACCTTCGCTGCGCGCGTCGTTCTCCCCTGCGTCATTGGCGTCCTCACTCTGCGGTCCGTCCTCGCCCTCTTCATCGTCGCGCGGGCCTGCGACTGATCCGCCGCTCGTCCGCTGCTCCGCAGAGTCGCCCTGGGCCGCCGGTGCCGGCGGCTGCGCCGGCGGTCGCGGCATCACAAGCCTCAATTGCTTCGCCCGCTCGGCGAGTTCGTGTTCGCGGCGCGCCCTCTCGCACCGATCCATGGTGATCGGATCGGTACTGTCGAGCACCCGTTTTCGCACCGCCGGCTCGAGCTTCACATACGCATCCCACGCACCCACCGAACCCAATCGGCCGACCTCGATGAGTTGCCGCGCGTCCCCCGAACGGGCAATCATGAGGAGCGACACGACGTGCTCATCCTGGTAGCCGAGCACCCGTGCAATCGCTTCCGTCGGAAAACCACCCTCTGCGAGTTGCAACACGCCAAGGGCCTGCTCCTCGAGCGTCAACTGGTCGCGATGAGTATTTGCCGCGAGCTGAATAACCATCGTCATCAGCTCGCGGCGCGCCGTGAGCGTCATCTCCCGGGCATCGAGCCTGCGCAACCCCTCGGCACACGCGGCGCGCCAGCGCCGCTCGCCGTCGACCAGCACCCATCCCGTACCGTCGCGGCGCACAATGATTGGTTGGACCTGAATGACCCGCAGGCTTGCACCGAGTTCTCTCAAACTCTCCTCATCGAAATGCTTGCGCGGCTGCTCCGGGTCCGGACGAACCTGATCCACCGGCACCGTGATGAGGCGACCGCTCTCCCACTCCGCCCGACCGAAATCAAGCTCCCCGTCGCGGCCGATCTCCGGCGCAACGCGACTGCCCTCAACACTCATGGTTGCTTCTCCTGGTAAGTTTTTTTACGCCGCGTCCACCTGTGGACGCGCTTTGAACTCGATCTGTTGGCGTTCACTCAGGCGCGGGTCCGGTTCGATCTCGATCTCCTGGACCTCCGAAATGCGTAACGGATGTTTCTCGGCCTCCTCCCGGCGCAGCGCGAGTCGTGCCAGCGGCACAAAACTCGCGGCAGACGGTTGTGTCTGCGGCCTCATGAGAAAGCAAAAAACTTTCACTCGCAGAGACCCCGGCAGTTCAGTGGGCCACCACGAACTGGGCGCTCCTCGTCGCCGTCTCGTCTTCCCACCCAAACAAACCCGGTCACGACGGTCTCCATTGTTCCGTCTGATAACGGGCAAAGAGCGCGATATCGAGGCGGCAGGTCTCGATGAGAAATCCGACGACCGCGATTTTTGTCACGTCCACCGGGGTCCGCTCCGCCCACACGACCGAGGCGACCCCGGTCGCCTGTTCGACTTCAATGTTGATTGCGCTCAGAACGTGCACGTCACTGAGTTGGCGCTTGATCCACCGCATCCGCCGTGGCTCGACTTCACCGACACTCTGGAACATCCGATGCCTCCCACGTGTTTATCCGCCACTGCGATTCGCGGCGGCGGGTCCCGTTATCTCCGTGATACGTCTGGCTTGCC
>JAKAFQ010000281.1 GCA_021817875.1 Pseudomonadota bacterium | reverse complement strand
CGCGACCGCACCTTTCACGTGCACGATGCGCGCGAGCACCGTCTGTTGCTGGCGAGTCTGCTGCGGCGCACGCGTTATTACATCGCCAATCGCAGCCTGGTGAACAAGCCGGAGTTCACGCGCCAGAGCGAGGAGATGTCCTACCGCTTCTACGAGGGCGCCGCGGCGGGCACGGTGATGCTGGGCGAGCCGCCGGACTCCTGCGTGTTTCGCCAGCAGTTCGACTGGCCCGACGCGGTGATCCGCGTGCCGTTCGATTGCCCGCAGATCGGCCGGGTGCTCGCCGAGCTCGACCGCGACCGGGAGTGGCTGGCGCGCATTTCGAGGGAAAATGCCGCGCAGGCGGCCCGTCGGCACGACTGGCTGCATCGGCTGTGCACGGTATTCGCAGTGTTTGGGCTGCCTGCGACGCCGGGCATGCGGGCGCGCGAGCAGCGCCTGGGTGCGCTCGCTCACGGGATGCGATAGCTGGCGGCATAGCGCAGTTGCCAGTCCGGCCGGCGCTCATCGAGCGGCTCGAGGCCCCACCAGGCACACGGCCAGTCGCGCCGCAGCACCGGGTCTCCCTCGTGGATGGCGTGGATCAGCTCCGGCAGCGGGCGCCAGCCGAGATCGCGCGCGACTTTCTCCCGCACGTCGAGGTCGATGCCGAGCACGAGGAGGTGTCCGCCGGGGGCGGCGAGCCGCGCGATGTTGCGCAGGCAACGCTCGGCGCTCTCGGGCGGCATGTGGCACAGGAAGTTGTTCGCGAGCACGATGTCCTGCGCACCGAGTGTGGCGGGAAGCGTCGGATCGGAGGCGTCGCCGACCTGCCAGCGGATCCCGGTGCGCAGCCAGGGCTTCACGGTGGCACGGTCCGCCTCCCAGTCGAACATCGCGTCGCGTTCGGCCGGGGTCAGCCGCTCGAAGATCGACTCGCCCACCAGGCCGCAACTGTCGCTCGAGTACACCGCCTGCTCGGCGATGGCGAGGACCTGCGCCGAGAGGTCCACCGCCGTGGTGCGCAGCTCGAGGTCCGGGCGCGCCGAGCGGATCGTCCACGACACCGAGTAGACTTCCGCGCCGATGCTGCAGCCGAGGATCGCGAGCCGCAGCGGCGCACCCAGCGGCTGGACGATCGCCAGCCGGCGGATCTGCTCGAGTTGCGCCCGGTTGCGCAGAAAAAAAGTGCCGAAGAACTGCCGCCGCACCGCGCCGAGCCGGATGGCCCGGTTCAGGGCGTGTCCATAGCGCAGCGCGAGCCGGGTGTCGCGCAGCCGTATCGGCAGACGCGTCCAGATCGCCTGTTGGATGCCCAGGAGGCGCAATCGGCACGCCTCAGGCGGCGGCGACGCCGTTCAGCGGCAGGTCCGGGCGCGCCAGCCATTCCTCGAGCCACGATTCGTTGCGGAAGTGGCGGTACTGTTCGGCGCGCAGCCGGTCGGCCAGCCGGCCGGCCGGCAACTGCACGTCGCCGTAGCGGATCGGCTGGTCCCGGGCGATGTCGCGCTGCAGCCTGCAGCCCTCGACCAGGCCCTCGGGCAGGTAGCGCGCGGTACTCATCTCCTCGGCGTTGACCGCCTCGCCGTAGGTCATGAACATGCCATAGCCGTCGAGCGTCTCGCCGGCCTTCAGGTCGCGCTTGGCGACCGCGCATACCTCGACGACCGGACCGCGCAGCGGCGGGGCGATCTCGTCGTCGAACAGCACGACCCGCGCGATGGAATTCGGGACCTCGAAGTGCACCAGGTGATAGGGCGTCCACAGCGCATAGAGCGGCCCCTCGCCCATCTTGTAGAGGTTCAGGTAATGGCGCTGCTTCGGGTCGGTGTGCTCGGCCAGGCAGTACACCTTGATGCCCGCCGGTCCGACGGTGTAGTCCACGACGCCGCCCAGCGCGCGCAGTGCATCGATGTCGTACAGCCGGCTGATCTCCATGATGTTCCCGTCGAACCGCAGGCCGCGCGTCATGCCGCGCGTGCGCACCCTGAAGCCGGTGGCGTTGGCCACGATCGCCTGCTCGAAACTCACCTTCGACCCATCGGCGAACGAGGTGACCATCGAAGGGTTCTCGCCCCAGCGCTCGGCGAAACTCTGCTGCGTGGCGGGTGTGCGGTAGGGATCCTGCAGGCCCTTGACGTTGCCGAGCACGCGCGGGATCAGGCCGAGTCCCCTGACCCAGCGATACAGGTTGAGCTGCAGTCCGGGTTCGTCGCCGTCACAGGCCGAAAGCACCGCGCCGTGGCGCCGGGCGTAGACGCGCAGGATCGGTCCGATGGTGGCGTCCAGTTCCGCGTTGAGCAGCAGGACGGGTTTGCTGTGCTGGAACGCCTCCAGGACGGCATGCGCACCGAACTCGACCGAACCGGTGACATCGAGAATGACGTCGATCTCGGGCGAGCGGCATATCGTCGTCCAGTCTTCCGCGACCGCCGGCCGGCCCGCGCGGATCGCGGCATCGAGTGCCGCCTGCGTCGGACAGAGCGTCACATCGGTGACGCCCGCGTAATGGTAGACACCGGTCGCGCGCTCCGGATGGCGATTGTAGACCGCGGCCATGCGCATGCCGGGAACGCTGTGGGTGATCTGGTTCGTCAGTCCCTGGCCCATGAATCCCGCGCCGAGCATGCCGACGCGGATCGGCCGGCCGGCCATCTCCCGGAATCGCAATGCGTTATCGACGATGATCATGGGCGGAGCTCCTGCGGGCAGCGACGGGTGCGCCGCCGCAATGTGGCCGGTGTGGTTTCGGCAATCAGATGGGCGGGGACGGTGCGCGCTCGGTCGGCCGGCGGCGCTCGGGCGCGGTTGTCTCGGCCGGCGGCTGCCGGCGTGGGCTCCGCGCCGCCGCCGCGGGCGAATCGCGCCAGATCATCCACGGGCAGTCGTCCCGGCCTTCCATCCGGTCGAACGCGATCTTGTCCTTGAAGGTGTCCATGCAGCGCCAGAATCCGCGCCAGTGGAATCCGAGCAGCCGGCGGGCGGCGATCAGCCGTTGGAACGGCTCCTCGACCAGTTCTTCGCCCTCGCGGATGAAGTCGAATATCTCGCGCCGGAAAATGAAGAAGCCGCCGTTGATGAGCAGATCCTGGTCGGTGATCGCCCCGAGGCGCGCGACCGTCCCGTCGGGTTCGAGCCTGACGCTGTGGAAGGACTGGGAATTCGACACCGCCGCGAAGCTCGCCACGGCATCGCTGCGGCGGAATTCGCCGAGCTGCCGATCGAGCGGCAGGTCCGTCAGTCCGTCGGTGTAGTTCGCGAGGAACAGCGGCTCGTCGGCGAGGTAATGCCGCACCCGCAGCAGCCGCTGACCGATGTTGCTGTGCAGGCCGGTGTCCACGAAGGTGATGCGCCAGTCATCGAGGTCGCGCGAATGCAGCTCGACGCTGCGTCCGTGGTTGCTGAGGGTGAAGTCGTTGGACAGCGCCTCGTTGTAGTGCAGGAAGTACTCGCGGATCATGTGCCCGTGGTAGCCGAGGCAGAGGATGAATTCCGTGTGGCCGAAATGCGCGTAATAGCGCATCAGGTGCCAGATGATGGGCCTGACGCCGACGTTGACCAGTGATTTCGGCGTCGTGTCCGAGTGCTCGCGCAGACGCGTCCCGAGGCCACCGCAGAACAGTACCACCTTCATTTGACTCACCCACTGAGCTGATCCGTGTGTGATTGTCGATCGCCGCGCAACGTGGCGCCCCGGCTCTCGAGCCGCGTGCCCTCACCCCGTGCAGGGCCCCGGCGCGGCCGCCCGGTGTCGGGAAGCCTACGGGTGGACATTGATCGGTTCTATGGTGGTTTATCCTACGTCAGCAGGCGTCGGACGGCGCGCGCAGGGGGGGCGCGTCGGAAGTCATGTGCTTCGGCCGGCAGCGGCATCTGGGTTGGACGGACGGCGTCATGCGCGAGACCGGTGCGGCATCGGGGAAAACCGCAATCGGCCGCGGCACGGCGCGGCGTGGGGCACCCGGAATGCCGGGTGAGCCCGCCGTGGGGCTCAGGAGCCGTGCGGTTGGGACGGGGTCGCGCGCGGCACCGCCGCGCGGGTGCGTTCCTCGGCCGCGAGGCGGAGCAGCGTGATGCTCCACGGCGGCAAGGTCAGCGCAAAGGTGTCGCCGACGACACCGATGCGGCGCGGCGCGGCGCCCGGCCACGCATGGTCGCGCGACAGATCGTATTGCGCGCGGCCATAGGTGCGCGCCGACGCGGCGTAGCGGGCGGCGCGGGCGCGATGCAGGGCGAGCTCGATGCGTGCGGGGCGCGCCGCGTGCAGGTTGAACAGCAGCAGCGCGTAGCCGGCGCCATCGGTCGCGGCATAGACGCGGATGTCGGGTGAGCCGGCCGTGGCGGCGAGCACGTATTCTCCCGGCCGCGCGAAATCCGCGACCAGCTGGAATGCGATCCCGCTCGGGGACAGCGTTCCGTCGGGCACGATCGGTCCGCGCGCGGGTCCGGTGCAGCTGTTGTAGGCATGCTCGGTGTCGGCCCACACCAGGTCGTAGCTGCCCCAGTGCTGGAACCCGTAGAGCGACGGGGCATCGTTGTTGCCACAGTTCTGCGTGCCTCCGACACCGAACCACCAGGCCTGTGCGGCCAGCCCGTCGCGCAGGCCCTCGGCGAGCACCTGGCCGGCGAACAGTCCGTTGACCAGGGAGACCGTCTGCTTGCCGGGATGGGAGGAGACCGAATTGAGTTCCCCGACCAGGATCGGCGTGCCGGGCCGGCCGGCCGCCGCGAGCTCCCGCCGGACGGTCCGGATGGCCTTGGAGAATGCCGCGGGGGCCCGGTGCAGCAGGTACGCGTCGCTCTCCTCACCGGGGTCGGCCGCATACCAGTGCAGTTCGACGAAATCGTACGGCGCGTGAGTGAGCACGTACGAGTCCCAGCCGCGGTAGCCGCCGCCGCTCACCACGACGCCGATGCGGGCCGAGGGATCGGCGGCCTTCATCCGCGCGTAGTAGCCGGCCGGACCGCTCAGGGCCGCGGCATAGGTGGCCGCATCGTGGGGCCTCGCGTGCAGGTCGGTTTCCCAGCCGCCGAAGGACTCGTTCCCGACGCTCCAGAACCGGATGCGCGAGGCCTCGTGGTGCGCCCGGGCATAGGCCACCCAGGCGGCCGCTTCCCGCGGGTCCCCGCCGCCGGTGCAGGCGGCATTGGTGCCGTAGGCCACGGTGAGCGCGACGTCATAGTGTCCGGGAATGACGATGTCGCGCATGAAGTGGCGGAACGTGCTGCGGGGATGGTACGCGGGCTGGCTCACCGCGCCGTCACATTCGGTGTGGCTCTGCCAGTGATAGGTTTCGGACAGGGAGCCGCCGGGCCACCGCAGCAGACGCGGGTGAATCCGGGCGAGTTCACGCGGCAGGCTCGGGCTCGTCACGTCGTACCAGATCCCGAGGTTCGTGCCGAGCGAGTCCGCGGAAATCCTCGCGATGCGGGCCGACGTATCGACGTTCACCGCAACGAGCGCGGGGTCCGCGGCCGTCGAGCGGACCGGGTGGCAGGAGGCCACGAGAACACACGACAGCACGAGCGCGCAGCGGTGCCCGATCCGGGCGCTCGGGGCCACGAGGCTGGGAGTCTTCGGCGGCAGGGATCGTTCCGGTGGCATCCGGGGGCGCCTTCGGCCCTGTTCCGTGGGCGGTGTGTGCTCCCATGCGGTACGGCGTCGGACACCACGAGCGTCGCGCCCGACCGATTCAGTGTATTCCGGATGGGGCCAGGCGCAACCGATGCGCGGTAGGGAGTTTCCTCAGGTCAGGGATCGGACAACCGGGGCCGCATCCCCGTCCGCGGTTCTGGCGTGTCATCGGGCGGGCGGCCGGCGGCCCCCGCAGCGGCATCCGGGGCGGCCGATCGCGCGAGGCGCGCCTAGAACTGCGCGAGCAGCGGCCGCTGGCCGGCGAAGATCTTGCGCCGCGCGGCATCGAGCGTCAGCCACGCCGCCTGGTCGACCTCCGGGAAGGCCTGCCGCTGACCGGACTTCGGCGGCCATTCCAT
>JAKAFQ010000280.1 GCA_021817875.1 Pseudomonadota bacterium | reverse complement strand
GGGAAACCTGATTGGCGCTCAGTGGGTGATCCAGAGCCGTAACGGGCAGTACGTGCTTCGCGCACAGGTTCCGATGTAGGAGCGGTAGATGTTCGGGTATATCGATCTCGTGGTATTCATCAGCGTGCTCGGGGCGGCAGCCATGCTGCTGCCGACAGCATTGAACTGGAACCACATGGCGTTCACCGCCCAGGTGGCTCAGATTGAGGCCCAGCAGCTCGCCACCATCACCGATGCGGCGTTGCAGTACGAGTATGCGAATTCGGCGACGCTCGATTCCCCGAACTCCTCGCACACCGTCACGATCGCCAATCTGATCGCTCAGGGCTATCTCCCGGCCGGAACGAAGGCGACGGACACGTACGGCAATCCCATCACCGTTCAGTTCAATGCGGACGGTAGTGGGAACGTGACCGGCTATGTGGTCGATCAGGGCCAGAAGGTGTACTCGAATCTCGAGGCCGGTCGCCTCATGCTCGACCTCGGGGATCGTGGGGGGTTCATGCCGGCCACGCTTGCCGGCGGCCAACAGCCGAACGTGATCTACGGGTCGGGAGGCACCTGGCAGCTCGGCGCCCCAGCGGGGATCAACCCGGGCAGCATCGAGGTCAAGGTGGAGCCGAATGCAGCACAGGAGGCTGACGATTCGCGCTTCCTGTGGCGGGTTCAGGCCCCGAATGCGTCCGAGAACACCATGAGCACGCCGCTCATCATGGGGGCGACAGAACCCGAGGGGACGGGGTGTTCCTACACGGGCGCGATCGCGCAGGATGGCACAGGGGCGCTCGTGTCCTGCCAAGGAGGGCAGTGGACCGCGGTCGGTGGTGGGCACTGGAAGACCCCCGTATCGACCTACTCGGCGCTGCCGGGCAGCGGCAACCAGGTGGGCGACGTCCGTCTCACTGAGGACACAGACCGAGCGTTCGCCTGGAACGGTGGATCGTGGGCGGCCTTGGCCGTCAACCAGAACGGCAATCTGCACGTGCCCGGATATGGAGCCTTCGGCGGCGAAGGACAGTTTGGCGGAAATATTGGCACGTCCGGCTATTCGCCGTCGGCCGGCCTGCCGCCGGGTTGGGGCGGCGGCGTTCAGACGTGGGACGTCGTGGCGCACGGAACCATCGGGGTCGGCCCGAACAATTCATCGCCGAATGTGTCGATGAACAGCGCCGGCACGATCGAGAATCAAGGCGTGTGCATCGATAACAATTCCGGCTCCTGCCAGTCCTGGGGCTTGAACGCGCACTACACCAATGGATGGGACATGGTGGCTTCCGATGGAGGAAGTCTGAACGCCAATCCTCGGAGCGCGCTCGGGTCGCTCGATGTGAACGACATTGTCGTGCGCTCCGGCGGCGCGTACCCCTGGTATTCGCAGCTCTCGAACCAGGTCTATACGAACACTCAGACGATCGCCCAGCAGGGCAATGAAATTAGTTCGCTGCAGTCCAGCGTGGCGAACAACAGCTCCAGGATTTCGAACAATTCCGGCGCGATCAACTCGATTAACTCGAATCTGAACAATTCGAACGTCTGCGCCAGCTCCCCGTATGCAGCGTTCCAGACCATCTGCTCTGAGATCAGGAACTCCGGGGGTTCGTACGTTGGCGCCTTCGGTCCTGCCACGCAGACCACCACCTCCACCTACTCCTGCGGATGGCGAGGGCCGTGGTGGAACCGCTACTGGGGCTGCGGCTGGACCTACTCGAGCGGCCCGGCGAGCGCCTCGGGCACCGCCAACGGCGGCGGGATGACCGTCGATGGACAGGGGAGTGGCCCGACGTTGCCGTACAAGGCGCTCCTGATCAGCGTCACAGGGCTCGTGGGCAGCCAAAACGGCGGCGGACAAGGCGCCAACTGGGGCGGCCTTTCGACGCCTTGCGGGGGAAACGGGGTTGGCGCGTCGATTCTCGCATACGTAGGACCGACCCAGGTCGCCGATATCTCGCTCACGAAGACCGGACAACCGGACTATCAGACGTGGGTGGTGACCGAAAATACCGCGACCTTCGTCGTCCCGGCGGGGCAGAGCTTCAGCATCCGGGCGAACAGCAACTGCGCCCAGTTCCGAGGAGTGGTCTGGGCACTCTGACCGGGTGACCCCGGCTCGCCCGGTCCCGTCGACCTCGCCCGGCCGGGCTCTCGGGCGCGCGGGTCACTCGCGTCCTGCTCGACGTCACACCGATCGCTGTGCCCTTCCAGCCTGGGAGGGCGCCGCGTAGCGCAGGCCGGGGGTTCTGATCAGGCGACCGTCCGCCCCCTCCGAGGAAGCCGTACCGATCCCCCGAAGACGAGGACTGTGGATGCTTGAGACACTCGGCCGCCCGCCAGTGCGAGCAGGAACATAGGGCCCCACTCCAGGTAACGCGACTGAGCTTGTGCGAAGCCGTGTACGGAGAGATGTGCTGGGGTGAGCGGGCATGAAAAAGGGCGGCCGCCCGATCGAGGAGGCGGCCGCCCGAGGGGTTCGGCAGCTTACTGCCAGGTATTTGTGTTCGTTACGGCGATGGGCTGCCCGCCGATGTACATCACCCACATGCCCGGCTCAGCCGTGGCGGATGCCGTCACGGTCAGATCGTAGGTGTCGCCATTGACTGAGGTGATCTGAGCGCTGGCCGGGTTCGAGCCGTTCGGGTCCGTGCCCTGGAACACCGGGGTCACCGTCGAGACTGCTTTCAGGCTGAAGCTCGGCGCGTTCGCGCAGATCGATTCCGGCCCGCCCTGCTCGCAGTGCACCGGCGCGTTCGTCCCGGTGATGTAGTACCAGTCCTGATTGTAGTTCGTCAGCAACGTGAAGTACGGCTGTCCGGCGGTGAGCGTGCTCGCCTGCCACGCGGTCATCTTCAACGTCGTGCTCTGGCCGGGAGCGAGTACCAGCGCTTCGTCAGTCACCGGATGACCGAATCGGGTCGCCGTGACACTTTGCGCCGCGGTGGTCGTGCTCCAATCCGCAAGCGCCCCGTAGGGGGTGCGCCCGCAGTACTGGTACGCGGTGTCCGCAGCAGCTGCCTTGTTCGAGTACGGCAGGTACAGATTCGTGAGATTGCCGGTGCTCGGATCGCCCGTGAGGGTCAGGTCGCTTTCCACCGGGGCATTCATCAGGCAGGCATTGCCCACTTCGAGCTGGTTCTCAGGAAAGTAAGTGTTGATCCCGACGTACCAATCCGGGTTCTTGACCGCCTCAACGTAGCCCTCATCACCGGCGACGTCGCCGGCGCCACCACCAGGGTTCGTCGCCGCGTTGACCAAGTGCTGCAAGAGCGCCGGATACTGCAGGTTGCCGTTGTTCTGCGTGTCGGCCTGCATGGCGATGAACTGCACCGGGGTGCTTCCGATCGTCACTTGGCCACGGACCGAGCAGTTATCCGTGCTCGGGAGCAGGCAGTCCTCGGTCTGATCGGCGCTCGAGGTCTCGTATACGGTACCTTGGGGCAGGAACAGCACGAGCACGGTGCTGTTCGTGATCGGAGCGCCCCACGCATTGTTGCTGACGATCGCCTGCTCGATATCGCTCTCGGTGACTGCCGAAGGCCACGTCGTCGCAGCCGTGATGGCGGTGTCCGTCGTGCCGTTGCCGACGCCGTATTCCTGTAGCGCACTCCAATACTGCGAGGTCACCACCTGTTGCAGGAAGGTCTCGTAGTCGTTCGAGTTGGTCGAGCCGCTGAAGAAGATCGGCGCCACTTGCGGGGCGGCGATGACCTGGGCGCTGGCTCCGGGGAACGGGGTGAGCTGCTCATCGGCCACTGGGGTCGATGCCGGGTAATTGCCGCAGACCACCGGGAGGGTGAGGGTTCCGCCAGAGGTCGGGTCCTCGGCAAGGTAGTTGCCGTTCAGCTGTGCAATTACCTGGCACTTGGTCCCGTCGGCCGGTTGAGTCGTGACCGGCATTGCGACATTGACGGCGACCTGTGACGTGCCCCCCGTGGTGTCGACGTAGAACACGCCCGGCACCTGGTAGGTGCCATCCGCCGTCACCGTTCCGGTGAGCGTGATGGTCTCCCCGCCCGATGCGTTCACGTCGATCACGAAAGACTGGCCCGTGTTCAGCCCAGAGACGTCGATTGCGAGCTGGTATTCACTCTGGCCGTTGGACATCACCTGTCCCTTGTTGCCGGTCCATGCGATCCCCGAGGTACTTGTGCTGCCGCTCGAACCGGAACCTGAAGCGCCGGATCCATTGCCCGGTGCCGTGGTGCCACTGCCTCCGCCTCCGCAGCCGGCGAGCACCGCGCTCAGCGCGACAGCGAGGAGCGCGTGAATGAGAGACCTGTTCATCAGCCGTTGACTTGCCATGTGTACTCCGTGAGCCCTGAGCCTGACCGTGTCCGGGGTTGCCCCCACAATTTATATTTTATCCTCTATAGCGAGTCGAGACCCTGAATAAATCCGAAAGTGTGTCGGAAATCGAGGATTCATTGGCGGCGTTCGCTACATGAGGGCGTAGGACACTACGAAAGGAGGGAGCGATGATGAAGAAGCTCTCCAAGAAGGCCATGACGAAGTTATCTCGGGAATTGCGAAAGGCCTCTTGGGTCGCAGCTTCAGCATTGTCCGCTCTGGGTATCCACTTGCATCACAGTGTGATGGGAGTTTGCCTCGGCGGTCTTGCGTGGGCGATCACGCAAGTCCTGGCAGCTGTGCTCGACTCCCTGACAGGGGAGCAGTAGCATGACCGCCATGACTCCGCAGGCTTGGATGATCCTCGCAACGTTGGTGTACGTGTCCATCGTGACACTTATCACCGGGGCGGCGATCATATTCCGCGATAAAACGTCATGACCTCGACGGCCACCATTCCGGTGGCCGTCTTTATTCCCGCTGCAGTGCCGTTCAGGCTGCGCGCCGCCCAAGCACAGCGGCCCGGATCTCTTTTGGGCCGGGGCGCGGGTACGAAGGGAATCGCACCGTGCGGATCCCCGCGCCGGCAAGCATCGCGTCCCGTTCGGCGTCCTGCCGGTGCTTCGAGTCGTGGGAGCGATCGTCGAGCTCGACCACTGCGATCAGGCGCTTGCCGCTGCGAGTGCAGACGACATAGTCGATCCGCTTGCGGTCGAACGCGGATCGGGCCCGCCAGTATGCGGGATGGTTCGGCGGGAGCGTCACGTCGAGCACGCCGGACATCGCGACCTGGCTGAAAACCTTGAAGTCCGGCAGCGCCGCCTCGAGTCGAGCAAAGAACTCGAGTTCGTTGTCGGTCATCAGCGGGCGGCTACGGAAGGCGCCGCGGCGGTACCCGATGCCGGTGGCGCGCAGGCGCAGAGCGGCCAGCAGCGCCAGGGCTGCGGCGATCACCACCACTATGAGCACCAGGTTGAGCATGTCCGCTCTTCGATCTCTGTTACCAACCTGGGCCTGCAGGCTAGAAAACAATGCCTGGGGTGTAAAGCAATAAAATTCGAATCCCCTTCGGAAAGGCAGACCTGCCCGCGATACAAAAGAAAGCCGGGACGCCAAAGCGCCCCGGTTTCAGTACTGTGATTCCCGAAGAGGATCAGTGAACCTTCGCCGCCTCCGCCAGGGAGACCGCGAAGACGCCGCGCGAGCGCCGCGGGCGGGTCCAGTTGGTCCTGCCGCTCTTGAGATCGCGCAGGTTGCGCTTGGTGATCTCTTCGTCGATCTCGGCGAGCCGCGCCTCCATGGCGTGGATTTGCCGATCAGTTGCATCCCAGCCGGACGTGTTGCGGCGAATGGAGCGAAGGATGCCCCCGAGGCTTGAGCCGCTCGCAATCCAGTCCTCGACCTTGACTCGAACGATCCGCAGCTCCGCGCTGAGGATCGCCTGAAGCACCTTCAGATCGGAGGTTGTCATCCGGCGGATGCTGAGCTTTGGGCGCTTCGGCAGATCGACATGCGTGCGGATGGTTTTGCCCCCGAACTGGGGGCCGGTGATCGTAATGGCAGCCATGATGGCTTTCCTCTGTTAGTGACCTGCCTGTCTTTAGCGAGGAGGGGGCGGATAAATCTGCACTCGGA
>JAKAFQ010000279.1 GCA_021817875.1 Pseudomonadota bacterium | reverse complement strand
GATCGTGTTCGGTCGCGCTGCGCGCGCAAGGCGCCTCGTGCTCGAGGCGGTCCCGCGAACGCCGCGATTGACATAAAAACCAGCCTTACGGCTCAACGAATCCCACCGCGTCGTCTCGCGATCGAAAAGACCCCGGCCGAACTGCCCGCCACTCGAGCTGAGCCTGCCAAGGCCCCAGGCCACCAGCGCGCTCACCGCGCCGAAGGAACTCAGCGCAAGGCCACTTGCAAGGCCTGCGGCTATCGGCATGACCTGGCGCATGACGAGAAGGGTGAGGCCCGCGGCGAGACACACCCGCACGGCGTCCGCGATCTGAATCCCACCGCCGCGGGCGGCCGCCTGCTGGGCTGCGGTCACGACGATCCCCATCAGGAGCGAGGCGACCAGGATGGTCAAGATCGTGATGAAGGCGTAGTTCGCCATCTGCGCGATCCAGGACTCGAAGAAGCGCTTGGTCGTATCAAAGAAGAGGAGCGCGATGAAGAAGGGGCCGAGGGCGAGTAAAATCGAGAGCGCGATCTTCGCAAGCGCGAGCAAGAACATCGCATAGAGCGCGGTGAACCCGACGACCAGGTACACCACGTACCCTGCGATGGTGTAGGAAAGATCCCCGTTGAGAAATCCCCCCTTCTGCAGGAGGAGCGTTGCCGCATCCCCGCCGGTGAAGAGGATCTGATCGATGATGGTCACGGGGTTGTACGCCCCGATGAGGTTCGCGGCGAGCTCCGCCGGCGCCCGGAAGAAGGTGTCGACGATCACTGAGTTGTAGAGCCACAGGTGTAGCGATACGCCCAAGATGACTGCGAGCGTGATGAGGCGCTTCACCCCGCTCACGAACGGCTCCTCGAGCTTGCCGGTGAGCAGGAGATACCCCCAGATCATCACGTAAAGCGCCGCAAGCACCACGATCGCGGGCTCGAGAATCGTCGCCATTCGCGCGGTGTTGGTGCCGATGTAATTGCTGAGAATCGCATCGAGCCAGGCGCTGAAGGTCGCGAAGAAGCCCATTACGGATATTTCCGATTCGCCGGCGTCGGCGGCGCCGACGGCGCCGACGGAACGTTCAAGGGCGCGAGCTCCCGCAAGCTCCCGATACCCACAAGCTGTTCGGCCTGCCTCGCATTCACGCAATCCGCAGTCGTGCTCAATTGGCCCGGGTCATTGGAGCAACGCGCGAGGGTCCTCGCTCGAAGGCTCGGGTTCGCCTGATAGTCCGCGACCGTGTGCAGTTTCGGCACCGGTGCACATCCGGCGGCGTTCAAGCTCGTGACAAGAGCCCAACAACCGATCCGCACGGACGATGCACCGGGCCGAAAGCGTGAAATGATCACGAGCCGCCCTCCTACGGCAGCGCGAGCGGCGGGAGTGTCCGGAGCGAACCCACGCCCGCGATCGCCTGCTCGCGGATCGACTGCTCTTCGGCAAGCCTTTGCGCGGCGATCGTTTCATCGAGGACCTCGAGCTTCGTATGCTCGTTCTCGAGCATCGCCTGCTCGGCCTCGATCCGCGCCTGCAGGTCCAATGCCCCTTTTTGGTCGGTCGCGTTCGGGATCGCCGCGATGAGTTGCTGGAGGGAGGCGAATCGCGCGCTCGTATTGGCGAGCGCCGCCCGGCTCGTCGCCTCCAGGATCGCCGCCGACTGGCGCGCGGCGTTCAGGTTCGCCTGCTCAGGCAGTGATAATTGCGCGACTTGCGCAGGCGTCAGCACCGCATTTGCGCTGATGAGGTTCTGCACACCCTGGGCGAGTGCCTGGTACGCCCCGCTCGTCTGGGTGACGAGCGAGGCAAGCGTCGTCCAGTCGGGCGGAAGGTAGTTGCGGTTCGTGCCCGAGAGGAGATTTTGCATCCCGCGCGAACCGGTCATCGCCCGCACTTGGGCTTCCTGCTGTACGAGCGAGTTCTCCGCGGTCTGAAGCTGCTGACGGAGCGTTGCGACCTCTTGGACGAGCTGATCGATCGCATTGACATCGATCACCGCCCACTGAGCGCGAGCTGGCTGTGAAGCAAATGCGAGAAATCCGGCCAGTAATCCCACCACCACTACTTGTCGTTGCATGATCGTTCCCTCCCCTTGAAGTCCCTACCCCTCTCTGCGCAGAAACTCAGGCAGCCAGCACTCGGGCGCCTCGCCCGCGCGCGCGATCAGCCGGTGCATGCGCTCGAGCTCGCTCTTACGGGCCGAGAGCACCGAAAGCTCCGCATCGAACCCCTTGAGGTCGAGCTTCGCGACCACTGAGTTCGCCCCTTGCTTGACGAGAAAGAGCCGCGAGCCCGGCGGCAACTCCTTTTTCACCAAGTGAAACTCTCGTTCCGTGAGGTTCAAGCCCGCGTCCGTCGCGTAGTCCTCGAACGTAGCATCGGGGTTTGGAAAGAGGATCTTGGTCGGCGTCTGCTCGATGAGCGTGCGGCTGTGCCGGTGCGCGATCGCATCCGAGGGCGACTGGGAATCGAGCACCACGAATCCGTTCTTTTTACGGATGGTCTTCAGCGCATCCTTCGCGAACGCGCCGAAGTACTCATCATCGAGCGCCTTCCAGAACTCGGCGATGAATAGAGCGAACCGCCTGCCGTCGATGAGCGATTGCGTCAAGTGAAAGAGGTACATGTTGATCGGGGTCCGGATCGCAGGCCGATCGAGGAACTCCGTGACGTCGAACCCGGTCGTGAGGGCGCTACCTAAGGATTCGATCAGTGAGTCCTCGGGGTTATCGAAGATCCACGCATAGGGGCCATCAGGCTCCCCCGCCCTCGTTCCGTGGCACCAGGCCTTCAAGCGGGCGTGGATCCCTTCAGCGGCGGTTGCATCGAGGTAATCGAGGACGCGGGATAGTCGCCGTTCCGCACGATCGAAGCTCATCACGGAGGCGATCGCCTCGGTTATCTCGGCCTCCTCGGCGACGGTGAGCGGGGTGCCGGCACGGTCGACGAGTCGCCGGAGGAGATCGTTGAGAAATGCGATGTTCGCCTCGGTTGCGGGAATCTGGAACGGGTTCCAGCCCGTGCTCTGCCCGTTCTCGATCGCATAGAACCGACCGCCCAATGCCCGGATGCAGATCTCGGTGTCGCGATCTTTCGTGAACAGGACCGAGGTCACGCCGAAGGCTTGCAGCTCGCAAAGGGTAAAAGCGATGAGTGCGGTCTTGCCGGAACCCGTCGGTCCGATGATGAGCGTATGCCCGATGTCCTTCTTAGTGCCGCCTTCCGGGTCCAGGGGGTCCGAGGCGTGGTACGAGAAGTAGTACGGAGTGCCGGCAGCGGTCGCGAACAAGGTCAAGGCTTCGCCCCAGTGATTGCCGGTCGCGCGTCCTGCGGGGTAATTGTGAAAACTCGCGAACGCAGCGAAATTGCGTGAGGTGATCGGCGCCTTGCGGGGCCGGAGGGCGAAATTCCCGGGTAATTGCGCCCAGTAGGCGGCCTCGAGCGCTAAATCCTCTCGCGCGATCGTCATCCCGGAGGCATCCGCGAGCCGCGTGCGGGCGTTCGCGACCGTGTCGTTCAGGCGTTTAAGCTCTCGCTCGCGGCTCGCCGTTCCGGTCGCGGCCACCGGCTCGGTCAGCACCTGCAAACTCAAGTGATGCTCGCCCATCACCCACTCGCTGCTGGTGAGCTCATCGAGCGCAACCCGCAATTCCTCGGCCTGCGAGAGGGCAAAATCCCTGGCGCTTTGCATCCGGTTGTATTGCCGAAGGAGCAAGGACTGGGCGGTCGCTTTCCTTAAAAAGGCGAACGACTGGGTGAGGACCCAGGGGTACGGGGTCGAGAGGAGCGTATCGAGGAGCCCGACCGTCGTCGGCGTTGCATACTCGACGATCCCGAGCATCGCGCCGTACCGGGTGGTGGACGGGCTGCGGTACTCGATCGTCTCAAACCCGAAGAGGGGACGCGAGGTGCCAAGGACTCTCGCGATCGGTGCACGCGGCAGCGGCACACGCGAGACATCGGCGTTTACGAGAAAGCTCAACGCTTCGAGGAGACTCGAATACGCACGGCCGGCCACCTCGTACACCCCGAGCCGCTCGGGCTCATACCGGGCGAGTGCGGCCCTTATGATCTCGGCGAGCTTTTCGCAGGCTTCCAGTGAGTCGCCGAGCTCGAGCCGCGCCTCTTGCGGTCGGGTACGCGCAAAAACCTTCGCCACGGCCCCGACCGCCGCCCCGGCGGTCGGTCGATAGACGATACTGAGATAAATCTCATTCACCATCAGCGTCTCGCTGACGAGGCGCGCGTGGTATTTGGCCGCAAGGTCGTGCGCAAACCCTGGGGCGTGGCGGTTCTGCAGGAGAAGCGCCTCGCGGCGGCGTACGACGTGGGTCCAGAGCGCAACGTTCTCGCGGGCGATGTTTCGCCAAAGACTATTCAGTCGCTCGTGCCAGTCGTTCAACTGTGCATCGTCCGCGGTCTCGAAGCTCGCGCCCGCCAGGCGAAACATCTGCACGTAATCGCCGTGACGAGTCTTGACGACGCACTTACTCACATGCGCGGTGTACGGGATCTCAGTCGCGGTGACTCGCTCGCGTCGCGCGGCCTTGGATCGGGCGAAGGAATTCATGGGAACGCCGTCCTGCCGCTAGCCGGTCGATGCGCGGCATACGCCGTGACGGGCGCGCGCCGGCGGCCCGCCGGGCTCGGCAAGTCGAGCGCAAGGGGGCTACAGCTGCTCGCCCGCCAGAACCTCAAGTTCGAGAAGAGCGCCGGAAGCCGCGTTCGACCCCAGAGGAGCGCAAGGTCGAAGAATCGCGGATCGCGCGCGCAGAGCAGGACTCCCACGCCATGTACGGGGATCGCGATGAGAAGCACGAGGAGGTTCTTCGTCACGAGGAAGAACTCCATGACCGCCATCGCATTCAGCATCACGGCCGAGTACGTGACGCCCCAGATCATCGAGGGCCGAGTTGCCCCGACGAACACGGGGTCGGCGGTAAGGCCACAGTTGCGCTCGCTCATGGCGCATCACACGCCGAACATCCCGCGCACCCAGGTCACGATCTGTGGGGCACCGAAGGCGATCGGGATCCCGATCACGAGCCCGATGAACCAGCCCCACGAGGCCCGGCCCGCCATCGCGAGCCCGCCGGCGACCATCACCAGGATGATCGCGATCGGGGTGAGCCAGGCGAGTAGGTTCGATTGCAGAGCGGTTGCGCCCGTGAGGAAGGGCGATGCTTGCGCAAGCGCAAGTTGCGGCAGTAACAGCGTCGTCGCCAGCAGCCATGGGTGGCGAGACGCCAGGTTCGAGACCTGTGAACGCATGATGGCCCCCTCGGATCGTTTTTCTTCGGCGCCATCAGATCACAGGGGAAAATACTCGCCAGAGCGTTAGTCGCCCTAAATTAAGCGAATAACCCTCTGGACAAAGACAAACTTTAGGCGCACGCGCGCGTGATTTTTCGAACCGTGAGGAGTGCGGATTGATTGCGCGCGGACTACGCGCGAAAACTCAAGATCTCGAACGTCTTGCCGGACTCGAGCACCTCGCAGCGCTTCGAGTACTCGGTGAAACCGGCAAGCTTCGCCGCTGCGATCACCGCATCGGGATCCCTGAACTGCAGGACGGACGCGAGCGTTTGCATGCTCGTGTATGGGGATTTCGAGACGGCAGGCTTGGTGTCCGAGGGTCGCTGCAGCACGATCACGAGCGCGCCCCCTGGCGCGCAGAGCGCTCGTAGAACCTGCAAAGTCGCCGCTACCTCGACGTACTCGAGGATGAGTCCTGCGAATACGAGCTCGACCGGCGCGCAATCGGGAACGCCGGTCTGGATGTCGGCAAGGTGCAGTTCGAGTCCCGGCACCCAGCGGCCAAGCCGCTGGTGCACCGCGGCGAGGTACTCGGCATTCAAATCGATCCCCACGATCCGGTTGACGCCCATCGCAGCGATCCGCACGATGCCGTTGCCGCCCGCGCACCCTGCAATCGCGACCGATTTCGGGCGGAACTCGCGCACCGCCTGCGCCATCGCTTCGTTCAGCATCAGCGCCTGGCCGATC
>JAKAFQ010000278.1 GCA_021817875.1 Pseudomonadota bacterium | reverse complement strand
GCTCACATAAAAGATAGCGCGACGCTCACCGTGCGGCAGCGTCACCTGGACGAGCGGCGGACGGAGGTCCGGACCGACCCGGATTTGACCGTTGAGGCGATCGCGACCGCGGTGATTGAGGCGTTGCGGGAGTCCGGATCGGTCTTCTCATCGCCGGATCCCTCTCTTGAGACGCAGAGGGTGCCCGCCCCACCCGCGATCGATCACGAGGGCATCGCCTCGGTCACCGCCGAGCGCGTCGTGGAGGGACTCAAGCCCCACATGGGGGTTCACGTGGATATTGCGGCGATCAAGGAGTCGCTGCGCGAGAGCTTTCAGCTCGCCTGGATCTGGATCGCCTTGGCGTGTGTGCTCTGCGCCGGCGGGTTTGGCGTCTGGGTGGGGTATCAACGGGCCTCGGTGCGGGATGCGGGTGCAATCACAGTGCTCAGCCAGCAGGTGACCGACCTGAAACACGCGAACGCGACGCTGACCCGGGTGTGCGGCACCAACCGGCGTTGACCCACTGCGTGGGGACACCGGCTGCGCCGGGGCACGTCGGCTGTGCCCTGTAAGAGTGCGGGCCGCAGGCCGGGCTACGCAGCCCCGCAAGGGCCCGGGCGGCGGAGAAGGATTGAAGAGCGTGGTGCCGTATCGGGCGCGCTTCATCAACAGATACGAGTTTTCGAGGTAATAGTCTATGAACGCTCAAGCTGAGCACGTGAACGATCAGGTCGCGGCGATGGAGCCGCACTCTGCGGCACCGGAGAAGTCCTCGGAGGAAATCGCGCTCGAGGAGGCCATTGCGCGTGAGTACCTCGAGCGGGAGCGGGACGCCTCGCGCGAACGCCACGACAAGCTCGAAGCGCTCAATGACCGCCATCGCCGCGAGGTGGAAGAATTCCAGCGGCCGGAGACCACCTCTGAGGTTCGCAAGGAGATTGAGACTCAGTACAAGAATCTCCAGGCGGGCGCGCGGCACTCACTCGTTGCGCAGGAGCTCGCGCGCCGGCAGGAAACGCTCGAGCGGCGTCACCTCTCCGAGCGCCAGCAGCTCATGGGGCGCACGCCGCTCACCTTCGCCCGCTTCCTCGAGCAGAAATTCGTCGATCCCACCCTGACCGGCGAGCGGCGGCGCGTGGCGAAGCGGCTGCACGCCGAAGCACAGCCGGTTGCCGGCTTCACCGGAGAGCGGACGGGCGACATGTCGCCCGTGGTACTCGAGGGGTTGGCCGCCACGTTCGGCACCGAAAAGGACGGCCTTGTACCGGTGCACTACGAGCGCGATCACAAGCGCGTCATCACCGATCGCGGCGACCGGCTGGACGTGCATGAGACGAGCGATCAGGAGATTGAGGCGGCACTGCGTATCGCCGCGCAGAAATTCGACCTGGAGGCGGGACTTGATCTCACGGGCGGCGAGGAATTCCGCACGCGCGCGGCGGAGATTGCCGGCCGCCTCGGCTACAAGGTGCAAAACCCCGACCTGCAGGCCGCCTGGCAGGTGGGACACGTCAAGGCCGCCGAAATCAACCCGGCGGCGGACATTACCGGCCAGGCCGCGGTGCTCGCCCGGGTGGCCGAGGCCGATAACGCCCGTGCGGGGGCCACGCCCGGCACGGGTCCTGCGGACGGCACGGGGGCGGCGGAGACTGGCATCGGGCGCGTCCAAGAGGCCGGTGCGCCCCTGGCGGTTCGGCATGAGCCGCCGCGAACCGCCGAAGAAGCGCAGCCCGCCGCATCCGCAGGGGTCGGTCCTGCGCCCCGCGTCAACATGGCTGGCGAATTCCTGCTGCAGCGCTTGAAGCCGCACCAGATCCGTGTGATCGAGTCCCTCGGCCGCGGCGAGACGGTTCCCCTCTATTTGAGCGCGTCGCTCCGCGGGCGGGCAAGCGAGCCGGATCTCGTTACCGAAGAGGGTGGACTCACTGACGATGGGCAGCGTGTCTACGATCGGCTTCGCGAGCGACAGGCCGCCGAACGCGAACAGACCCGCCTCGAGCAGCAGCAGTTGCTCACGCGCAATGAGGATCAGGCGCTGGCGGAGGCCGATCACGAGCGCGAGCTTGCCGAGAACGCGCACGATCTTGCCGACTACGGCTCCCCGGCGGCGGCCGAAGCTGACGTCGGACTGTAAGTCACCGGCACGAGGAGTCATCTATGAACTATGGCATCGAGCAGGCCCGCCCACAGGGGAGTTCATCGTCCGCGGTGGGCGAGGAGGGCTCCCCCACGATCGAAGTGCCTCGTGATATCGCCGAACGCGAGTTCGGTGCCGAGGTGATGACCGAGGAGCAAGGCGATGAGTAGACCAGAAGCGAATCCGCCCGGGGCCGGCGTGAGCCAGTCATCTGCGAGTCTCGAGGCCGAGACGAAATGCTTGCTCGCGAAGTCGGCCGAAGACTTCACCCGTGAGCCGACGGAAGAAGAGCAGCGGGCGCTACATTCACCTCGATCCATCGAGGTGAATGAGGTATCCCTGGAACGGGTGTGGAACGACGCGGAATGGTGTGCGGAATACCGTGCCGGTGATGAGGAGGTGTGGTTCCGCGATTACGGGCCTCGCCTTGAGGTCGTGAACCGCGAAGACGAGAGTATCGCCGCTGCGCTGCAAATCGCGGCCGAGAAGTTCGGCGGGATCGTAATGATCAGTGGGCCGGCGAAGTTCCGTGCACGTGCCGTGAGCCTCGCCGCTCACCTCGATATTGGAGTCCTCGAGCAGGACTTCACCGAGGCTGGCGAGCACGAGAAAGGTCTGATCGGTGCTGTGGAGATTGAGCCCGGCGAACCGGGCACAGATCGCGACGAGGAGGAGCCGGACCAGGATCTCTGTCGGTGAAAGCAATACACTGAGAGCCAGTGCATTCACGGGAAGGGTGTCATGACTTGTCAAAAATTCTGGAATCGTCCGGATGTCCAGGTCGTATGGAACCATAACGCGAAGGAAGTTCCGGTCCGTGTCTATTGCGTCAGCGACGACGGGGAACGGGTGATCATTGGACCGCCCGACGGCGAGGTCGGAGAGGTCATGGCGAGTACTCTCGAACTCACCGTGCGGCATAGGGACTCAGATGGATACACCGCCCGTTTGTCCTGGCTCCTCGCCAATGAACGCTTGGGTGGGTTGAGCCGCGCCGAGGGCGAACGGCTCTCGACGGAGGCAGAGGGGCCATCTTGTAGTGCCGTGGAGGCAGATGAGACGGACCTGGGACGATAGCGCCCGCACGATCCGGCGGGCGGACACTCGCCGGATCGAAACGCCCGCTTATGTACTCTGCGCAGCCGTATCGGCGTCATGTCGCACGCTCTGTGCGGCGCGTTTTAGATACTCGATTCCGACCATGAGGGTCGTTTGCTCGGGTCCCCAGTCTTCTTCGGACTCCATGCGCCGGAGCACCGTCAACATGAGCGATTCGACGGTATTGAGGTGATCAAGCGCATCGAGCCACGTTGCGCTCTTGCGCGCTGAGTCCCGCGCATGGAATTTGCGGGATGCGCGCGTGCGTGCCTGGGGGGTGTCCTGTGTCGCAGTCATGAAAAGCCTCCGAATATCCAAACGGTCGGCCAGCAACTGCGATGAACGAAGCCGGGCAGTCACCAAACAGTGTGTTTGGTGACTGCCCGGCTTATTGGGCAAGGTGCCCGACTAACCGAGTGACGGGCAAGCAACACGCATCCATCTACGTGGACGCACTCATCCTTGGTCTCGCCTTTTAGCGACTTGCAATCGGTCGGCTGGAGTCCTTCACCTCGAGCGTGCTCTGCGATCGTGGCGCTCCGCCTCCCTCGCAGGGCAGATTCCTCACTCGATACTCTCCAACGGGGGAATTGTGCACCTGTACGGCTTTCCTTGCAAACGGACGCGACTCTGCGCTGCGTGCGAGAAACCAGTCATTGCGCCATCTGCGTGGCCGGTCCGACTCGAGCAGATGAGCGTCGCTTTACTTAACCCCGAGTCGTTCGCCTGACGGCGTCGCAGTAGCGGCTGCGCCCTGCAAAGAGTTGCACCCCGGCGTGGGGCCCAGGCAGCGGAGAAGAAGGGTGAGGCACCCGTTTTTTTCTGTGCCGGGAGACCTGTATGAGCGCATTCGTTGCAGACCCCTATGAAATCGGCCTTCTGGCCGCTCTCGTGAAACGGATCCCGGAGGCTTATCAGCCGGACGGGGTGCGCGAACTCAATGTCTTTCAGGTCGCCAGAAGATTGGCGCTCGAGAACATCGCGAGCGTTCGGGCGGACCGTCCCCATGGATACGTGCCCGGCACGCCAGAGGGGATTGGACGCGCGGGCCCGAATCTTCTCGATAAGGACGTCATCGCGCTTGCACACGATGCCGCGCGGGAGTTTTTGGATGCGATGGACGGCGAGCACCCGCGGCTTATTGTCCAGCCGGCCGCCGCCGCCGACCTGGCGCGATATCTCGATTACCAGTCCTGCGAGCATGCCGAATGGGACCGTTCGGCCGCCCATGCCGCGCTTGCGGCGCTGCGTAGCTTTTCGAACGGCGCGAGTCTCAATGTGCGTGAAGCGCCCGTGACCATTGCCAAGTCGGAGTGGGGACTGCGCGGCGAACTCCTGAAGGAACTCGAGGCGAAAATCCTACCGGAGGCCGTGAGTCTCTATCGCCGGCAGGCCGAAAGGGACTACGCCCATGCCAGCGGGATGGGCGGTCCCGCAGCCGCCGCGGAAAAGCCGTTTTGGGAGCGGGAAGGCGTGACGCTCACGTACCGCGACCGACGGGCGTGGGTCTCTGAGGTCAATGGGCCGGGCCGCATCGCAATCGCGCTCGATGGCGTGTCGAACGTCATCGAGGTGGAATCTCGGCAGATCCGCGTGCAGTACGAGGGCCGGGATATGGCCTGGCTCGAAGCGGACGCGCTGTTTGAGTCTCTCGCCAATGAGACGCAACAGCGGGAACTGCTTGGCCGGCTCGCGGCCTCCACGGTGACACCCGGCCGATATTCGCCGTCTGAGGTCATGAAGTCCGTGTCGCACGCCGCGGTGCTCGTCGGCTCATACGCGGTCATAATGACCGGTCGCGCGGATGATCTGGAGTCCGTCGCCCAGGCGGCGCGCCTTGCCGAGTCCGCCGAGTTTCGACGCATGATCCGCGAGGTCTACGGCGACGCAGAGCCTCATGCCGGTGCGGTCGACGGCAGCCGCATCGACTGGTTCGAGGGCATGGCCTCGCTCGTTTCGAAGCCGGCGGGTCAGGTCGAGGACGGTACTGCTCAGGGGCCTCTCGTCGCGATTCTCACCGCCTTGCCCGGCTCGCGCGCGGGCGATGCGCTCGCCACGGCGCTCGCGGTCACGGCCGAGACGGCGCGCATCTTCGATTCGCGCTTCCCCGCGTTGCATGACGGTCTTAGCCAGCCGCCCGTGCCACCGGAAACCGCTCCGGTGCAGGAGCACCCGCCGCAAAGCTCACGGCCTCAGCAAGGCCGTGATTTCCGTCAGGAGATCACCGACAAGATGGTCGCGGCGCTCGAGGAGGGAAAGATTCCCTGGGAGAAGCCGTGGAGGCAGAGCGAGCGGCCCATGAACGGACTTTCCGGCCACCGCTATCAGGGCATCAATCGCTTCATGACGATGCTGGTCGCGGCCGAACGCGGATACGCGGATCCGCGGTGGTTGACATTCAGGCAAGTTGGGGAGGCCAACGGCCACGTTCGCAAGGGCGAGCACGGTGTGCCGATCGAGGTGTGGAAGCCGAGACCCTTTTGGGAGCGCAAGGACGTAAAGATCACGCTGGATGGGGCGCGAGCCAAGGTGTTTGCGGAGGGTCCGGGCGGCGTAGAGATCGGGGCGTCGGGCTATTCGAAGCAGCCCACGGGCACCGTGCATCCGAACTCACTGTGTGTCGAGCACAACGGTAAACCGCTCTCCTGGCGCGCCGCGCACGAGAGTCTCGACACCGCCGCCGCGCGTGTGTTCACGGTCTTCAACGTGGAGCAGTGCGAGGGGCTCGATCCTGAGAAGCTAAAACCCCTTCCGGAGCAAGGTCCACCGATCGACGCGCACACGCGGGGTG
>JAKAFQ010000277.1 GCA_021817875.1 Pseudomonadota bacterium | reverse complement strand
TCGCGGTACAGCGCCGCCGGCGTGCCCGCCTCGGTCTCTACGGTCTCGTCCGACCGTCCCGCCTGCTCGCGCATCAGTGCGTAATATCGTATCTGTATCCGCATCGCTTCGCGCGTTGTCCCCTGATCGAGCGCAGCGCGCGCACGCGCATATTCCTCCGGCGTGTTCACGTTGTCGAGAGCGTGCGCGTCGATCGGATCGAGAAGCGTGACCGGATGGGCGCCCAGGAACTTGCGCGGGCATTTGTGGCCCCGTGCGACCCACTCGGCGAGCGCATCGGCCGATCGCGGTTCCCAGATCGCGCACAGGGGCTCGGGCAAGCCGTCGTAGGTGCTGCGATACGCGGTCGCGAAACCGGCGGGGTCGCGTGACCGGATCAGGTGCTCGATTGCGGCGTCCGACAGGAGCGGCAAATCGCACGCGAGCACGAGCCATGCCGCCGCGGGGTCCCGCGTAAACGCCGAGCGAATTCCGGCGATCGGCCCACCGTCGGTGAAGGTATCGATGATCAATGAATGGCCCGCGCGTACCGGATCCTGGGCCTGATCGGCACGCACCGACACGAAGACCCCGGTGACGTGCCGCCGAGCGAGCGCGACCACGCGATCGAGCTGGCTCCTGCCGCCATAGTCCAGTGCCGCCTTGTCGCGCTGCATGCGCGAGCTCGCGCCGCCGGCGAGCACCAGACCCCGCAAGGGTGCCGCGGCGGCCGTCACGCGGGTTCGATCCGGTGGCTGCTCTTGCCGCCTTCCTTGGAGAGCAATCGTGTTTCGCCGATCACGATTTCGCGCGACAGCGCCTTGCACATGTCGTAAACGGTGAGCGCGGCGATGCTCGCTCCGGCCAAGGCCTCCATCTCGACGCCGGTTCTGTCGTGCACGGCGACCGTGCACCGGATCACCGCGACGTCGCCGATCAACTCGATCGCGACCTTGCAGCTCTCGAGTCGCAACGGATGGCAGAACGGGATCAGTTCGTGCGTGCGCTTCGCGCCCATCACGCCGGCCACGATCGCGGTATCGAACACCGGCCCTTTGGCCGATCTTAGATCGTTGCTTCGGAGTGCGTCGGCGACTTCCGCCGGAAACACGACGCGACTCTCGGCCACCGCGATCCGATGGGTCACCGGCTTTTCGGACACGTCGACCATGGTCGGGCGTTGGTGTTCGTCGACATGGGAGAACTTCGGTTCGGTCATCGCCGTTAGCCTCATCCGCCGATGTAATACATCTCGATCTTGCGATGCGTCGTATCGTCGCGACGCAATTGCTCGCGCAATTCGCTGTATCGATCGGAGCGTGCTGACCAGACACCACGGATCAGCCGCAACAGCTCGTCATCGTCTGCGCCGCTCCGCAGCGGGGTCCGAAGATCGAGGCCTTCGGTCGCGAAGAGGCAAGTATAGAACTTCCCTTCCGACGAGAGGCGAGCGCGGCTGCATGCGCCGCAAAACGGCTGGGACACGGAGGAGATGAAGCCGACCTCGCCGCCGCCGTCCTCGAAGGCCCAGCGTCTTGCGACCTCGCCGCGATAATTCTCCGTCAGCGGCCGGATCGGCCAGCGCGCATTCACACGCGCGACGATCTCGCGGGACGGCACGACCATCTCCGGACGCCAGGCGTTGCGATTGCCGACGTCCATGAACTCGACGAAACGCAGGATGACCGGCCGCCAGCGAAACCGCTCGACGAGGTCGAACACGGTATGATCGTTCACGCCGCGCTCGACGACCGCGTTGATCTTCACCGGCGTGAGTCCCACCGCGATCGCGGCCTCGATGCCCTCCAGCACTTGATCGAGCGCGGCGAAACCGCCGCTCATCCGCGCAAAGACTTCCTTGTCCAAGGTGTCGAGGCTCACGGTCACGCGCTTCAGTCCGTTCGCGAACAGGTCCACCGCGTGCTGACCGAGCAGGACACCGTTGGTCGTCAGCGCGATATCGTCGACCCCGGGCACCGTCGACAGATCGCCGACGAGGTCGGCGAGATTCGCGCGCAACAACGGTTCGCCACCGGTCAACCGGAGCTTGCGGACGCCGAGGTTGGCGAACAGTCGTGACAACCGCACGATTTCGTCGAACGACAGGCGTTCCTGGGACCGGAGGAAGCGGTAATGCTCGTGGAACGCGTCCTTAGGCATGCAGTAGGGACACCGAAAGTTGCAGCGATCCATCACCGATATGCGCAGATCGTGCAGCGAACGGCCCAGTCGGTCGACCGGTTGGCGATGACCCTGCAATACGTGGACTTCGTTCACCATGGCTAACCAGATTACCAGCGGTAGAGCCCGGTGACGAAGCCCTTCGGGTAGGTGTTCGGTCCGGGGGGCAGTTCGACGAACCCGTCGCTGCCGGTGAGGCTCAAAAAATCGCCGGAGCCGTTCGTCGGCCGCGGCTGCGCCCAGGCCCGCCCCCAGTCGTCGTGTTCCACGGTGACCGGCAGGAAATGGGTCAACGGTGGATTTACCGTGAAGGGTGCGCCGATTGGCAGGCGCTCGGGCGCGACCGGCGTCGTACCCATCGCGGCGGAGATCGCCGGCACCACGTACCGGATCAGGCAGACCAGCGTCGAGACCGGATTGCCCGGGAGTCCGAAAACCGCTTGTCCATTCGGGCCGAGACCGAACCACATCGGCATTCCCGGCCGCTGGGCGATCCGATGGAAGATCTCCTCAACCCCGAGTCGCTTCAGGATTCTCGGCACCAGGTCGAACCGGCCCATGGAGACGCCGCCGCTGAGGATCAGCACCTCGTGGGTCCGCAGGTGCAGCGAGAGACGCTCCATCAGCGCCGACTCATCATCGCGGATATGGTCGTCACCGACCCGTGCGAAACCCCGTTGTCGCAGCGTCGCGACGATCGCATACGCATTCGATCGACGTACCTGGAAATCCGCGATCGGCTCGCCGGGTTCGACCAGTTCGTCCCCGGTTGAGATCACGATGAGCGCGGGCTGGCTGCTGACACGGATCCTTGCCATTCCCGCCGATGCGACGACCGCGACTTCCGGCGCCCGCAGTCGAGTGCCGGCCGTGAGCAGCAGCGAGCCTTGACGACCGTCGCTCCCGCGTCGATGTACGTTGTTGTAGGAACTGATGACCGCGGAGTCCTTCAGCGTCGCGAAGCCGTCGGCGACATCGATCAACTCCACGGGGACGACGCAGTCGCATCCCGCCGGCAGGATCGCGCCGGTCATGACTTCGATCGCGTGGTCTCTCGCGACGAGGGTCGTGCGTGGCGACCCCGCCGCTTGCACACCTTGCAGCTTCAAACGACGCAAGCCCTCACGCCAGGCCGTGCTGTCGCCCGCGATGCCATCCATCGCTACGCGGTCGAACGGGGGTTGGTCACGCTCCGCGTACACGTTCTCGCGCAGGGTGGCGCCGACACACTGCGTAAGCGGCAGGGATTCGATCGGCATGCATTGCATGCGCGACGAGATTGCGTCAGCGGCGAGCCTCGGGGTGATCAAGCCATTGTTCGACATGGCTAGAACAGCGCGGCGGACGCCGTCCGCCGCGCTCGTGGATCAATGCTTTTGGTGCTTCGCGAGATAAATCTTGAGTTGATCATTGAAGCGCCCAACGTTGCCCTGCAGCTCGTCGACGGCGCTGTTGTTCATTTTGACGTACATGCTCTGTTCGTCGAGGATCTTCTTCTTCTGCGCCGGCGTCAGCTTCGAAGGATCCTTTGGCGTGAGCGCGTCGCTCTTGAGCTTCAAACAGTCCAAGTACTCGTTCATCTCGGTATTGTAGGCATCGAACTGGTGCTTCGCCGCGATCATTTGCGCCAGGGTCGCGGTGGCGCCATCGGGCGTCGCGCTGGGAGCGTGCGGATAGACGCAGGTCGTACCCGCATATGCGAACGAGCCGATCATCAGAGATAAAGAGATGGGAATCCAAGCCTTCATCGCGAGTCCTCTAGTTATAGTCATAGAGCGTCAAATCTTACGGCTTTATCGACAGTGGTGCCTATTATATTGGCTCGTTCGCCATAATTCTTTGTAATACAGATGGTTAATGAGCCGGGGTGGACGCCCGGTGCGTTTCGCGGATCCGGCGCGCCTGCTACCGCCGGTGTTGTGGCTGCGCAGGCTTGGCTGGCAGAATGCCCGCTCCTTCCATGCGCCCGTAGCTCAGCTGGATAGAGCACCTGGCTTCGAACCAGGTGGTCGGCGGTTCGAATCCGTCCGGGCGCGCCAATAAATCAACTACTTATCTGGATTCCGTGTCAGGCGATTGTCCAATATTCGGGGTCGTGTCCAATATTCTGGTACCCGACGTATTTCTGGTGAGCCACTCACTCGCATTGTGTGTGGTTCCCGAGTGGACCAGGCTGCCGGCGAATTTCCTGAAGCCGAGATTCACTGAAAACTATCGTAACGGTGTCGCTCTCGGCATTTTTCGTCGGTACACCGATTTGGTAGTTTGCGAGCTTGCGTGACCAAGCAAGGTGGCCGCGTCCTCAAGGCCTTTAATATCACTGGCGCATTTCGCGCGCAGGTCGTGAAACGTGAATCGTTCGGCCAATGCAGGCGGCGCACCGTCTTTTCCGGGCTTTGTCGCTTTGCTCATGAGCCGCTGCCAAATAGTTGAGAAGCCGCGAGCTGTGTACGGGCGCCCGTTACGTTTTCTCAGAAGGTAATCGCCAGGGATATGTGGCTTGAGCGCTTTCGCGCGATCGACCACCTTGCGCAACTCGTCGGTCCATTCAATCAAAACTCCGGCGCCTGTCTTCGACTGCTTGAATACGATTCCCTCGTCGTTTAGTTGTGTCCGGGTCACCGACAGCAAATCTCCGCGCCGCTGACCGGTGAGCAACGCAAGATCCATTGCGATTTTCATCCGCGGATTAGCCAAGGCGTGGACCGCGTCATATTCGGCGTCGGTCACGTAACGGGTTCGCTTGCTCTTTCCGCTGCGTTCCAGCGTATGAACTGGATTGACGGTGGCGATGCCCCAGCGAATCGCCTTCGCGAACACGTGGCCTAACAGCGCAATCTCGTGGCGGGCGGCAACGGGTTTCGAGGCTCGCGCGTCGAGGTATTTATAACAGTGCTGCGCGGTGACATTATCCGGCGGCATATCCCCGAAAACCGCCTTTAACTTTTCGAGTTGTTTGGCTTGGTCTTTTCGCGTCTGCTCAGATCGCTTCAGCGGTAGTACTTCGGTGCGGTATCGGTCGATTGCATCGCCTAACGTGCTGCCACGAAATTGGCCGGCCATCAGCTGCCCGTACGCAGCAAACGCCGCTGCGATCTCCTTGCCAAGCGGGCGCCACTCGCCGGTGTCTGGAACGACAAAATAGTACGCGCCGCGTCGCAGATACATGCGCTGCGGAAGGTGTCTGTCGTGCTTTCGCGGCCTAGCCATTTAGCGCTTCGAAGTGGGGTTCTTCAGTTCGAACCGAGCACGTGCTACTAACAAGCTTACGCTCAAATTCTGCCACGGCCACTACTGGTTCGCGCATCGCGTTTACCGTGAACCGCCAGCCGTTTCTGCGCAGCCAGCGAATTTGTGCGCTTGAACGAATATAGCCCGTAAGCTGCCGCATTTCTGCCGTCGAGAGGATCATTTCGATGCGCCCTATCGGACAGAAGCTACATGTCCGCGCTGGGACGCTGCTGTGTTGCGGCGAATGCGTCCACGGGGCAACGTTTTGCAGGAGACGACGGCAGGTGAGGCAGCCATCGGTCGACATCATTACGATGCCAGCCGACAGCCCTGCCGCGAAACCTTCTTTTCCGGGGAAATCCCCCGACGGCGGCGAGCGCTGCGAGGACCCAGAGACGCCGGCGCGTCAGGCGCGCTAGATCATGGGCGGTGAGGATCTCAGCCCAAGGCGGGTAGGGCTCATTGATCCACTTCGATAGGCGAACGAGTTCAGTCGATCGAACTCCAGGCGCACTTGCCCGGCCAGCCAGTACTCGGTTCATGGTGTCGTTGACTCATGACGTGTGGTTCCGGTGGTTTATGGGCAAGTTGTCACGCATGAACGAGCGTACGCGCCTTGCAA
>JAKAFQ010000276.1 GCA_021817875.1 Pseudomonadota bacterium | reverse complement strand
AGGCGATGTGCTCGCCTTTGCGCTCTGGTGCCGGGGTTTCGCGGCGCGGGAGGTGCACTGGCGGCAGCAGCGCTACCGCGTCGCCCGCGACGGCTCGGCGCGCCCGATTACCTGAGGATGCACTCATGATGAAGACGCTCTTTCTGCAGGCCCCGTCGTTCGACGGCTTCGATGGCGGGGCCGGCGCGCGCTACCAGGCGAAGCGGGAAATCCGTTCGTTCTGGTACCCGACCTGGCTGGCGCAGCCGGCGGCGCTGGTGCCCGGCAGCCGCCTGCTCGATGCCCCGGCGGACGGGCTGTCGATGGCCGAGGTGCTGCCGCTCGCGCGCCAGTACGACCTCGTCGTCCTGCATACCAGCTCGCCCTCGTTTCCGACCGACGCCCGGGTGGCGGAACTGCTGAAGGAGGAAAACCCGCGGCTGCTCGTCGGCATGGTGGGCGCGAAAGTCGCCGTCGATCCGGACGGATCGCTCGGCGCCTCGCGCGCCATCGACTTCGTGGCCCGCGAGGAATTCGACTACACCTGCAAGGAAGTCGCCGAGGGCCGTCCCCTCGCCGGCATCATGGGCCTGTCCTTCCGCCGCCCCGACGGGCAGATCGAGCACAATCCCGCGCGGCCGATGATCGAGAACATGGACGATCTGCCGTGGGTCACCCCGGTCTACCAGCGCGACCTCACCATCGAGAACTACTTCATCGGTTACCTGCAGCACCCCTACGTCTCGTTCTACACCGGGCGCGGCTGCCGCTCCAAGTGCACCTTCTGCCTCTGGCCGCAGACCGTGGGCGGCCATCGCTACCGGGTGCGCAGCGCCGCGAGCGTGGTCGAGGAGGTGCGCTGGGTCAAGGAACACATGCCGCAGGTGAAGGAGATCTTCTTCGACGACGACACCTTCACCGACTTCCGGCCCCGTGTCGAGGAGATCGCCCGCGGTCTCGGCAAGCTCGGCGTCACCTGGTCGTGCAACGCCAAGGCCAACGTGCCCTACGAAACGCTGAAGATCATGCGGGACAACGGGCTGCGGCTGCTGCTCGTCGGGTACGAGTCCGGCAACGACCAGATTCTGCACAACATCCGCAAGGGGCTGCGCACCGACATCGCGCGGCGCTTCACCAGCGACTGTCGCAAGCTCGGCGTCACCATCCACGGCACGTTCATCCTGGGGC
Source organism: Pseudomonadota bacterium (assembly GCA_021817875.1). The sequence continues at coordinate 4,871 of JAKAFQ010000276.1, read as the reverse complement.
TGCCGGGCGAGACCCGCGAGACCATCCGCGAGACCATCCAGTTCGCGATGGAGATCAATCCGCACACCATCCAGGTGTCCCTCGCCGCCCCCTACCCCGGCACGCAGTTGTACAGCGAGGCGGTCGAAAACGGCTGGATCACCGCGCACGAGAACCTCAACCTGGTCAACGACCGCGGCGTGCAGCTCTCGCCCATCAGCTATCCGCACCTGTCGGCCAAAGAGATCTATCACGCGGTCGAAACCTTCTACAAGCGCTTCTACTTCCGGCCGCGCAAAATCGCCGAGCTCACCGGCGAGATGCTGCGCAGCTGGGAGATGACCAAGCGGCGGCTGCGCGAGGGCGTGGAGTTCTTCCGCTTCCTGCGGGCGCACGAGGCGTGAGTGCGCGGCCGCCCGCGACAGGGACCCCCGTGACACGCGGCCCGAACACCCCCGCAGGGGGGATTCCCCCGAGCGTTCATTGAAGTTCCTCATCGTCACCGCAGATGACTTCGGCCTGCACCAGGCCGTCAACGAGGCCGTGGAGCACGCGGCCGGCGCGGGCGTGCTCACCGCGGCGAGTCTCATGGTCGGCGCGCCGGCGGCGGCCGACGCGGTGCGACGCGCCCGCTCGCTGCCCGGGCTCGCGGTCGGCCTGCACCTGGTGCTCGCCGATGGTCACTCGGTGCTGCCGCCACAGCGCATTCCCGCGCTCGTCGATGCCTCGGGGCGCTTCGGTGAGCACATGGCGCGCGACGGCATGCGGTTTTTCGCCCTGCCGTCGGTCCGGCGACAGCTCGAAGCCGAGATCCGCGCCCAGTTCCAGGCGTTCGCCGACACCGGGCTGGTGCTCGACCATGTCAATGCCCACAAACACTTTCACCTGCATCCGACACTGTTAGAGATGCTGCTGCGCATCGGCCGGCAGTTCGGCCTCGCCGCCGTGCGGCTGCCCCGGGAGCCGGCGTGGGCGGCCCGCCGCGCCGGACCGCTGAAGGGAGCGGCGTCCGGGCTGCTGCTGCCCTGGCTCTCGATCATGCGCCACCGGCTGAAGACCGCGGGCGTGGCGCACAACGACCAGGTGTTCGGGGTGAGCGGCAGCGGCGCGATGGACGAGGCGGCGCTGCTCTCGATCCTGACGCGCCTGCCCGAGGGGGCGAGCGAGATCTACCTGCATCCGGCCCGCCGCGACGGCCTGACGCCGGCGATGCGCGATTACCGCCACCGTGACGAGCTCGATGCGCTGCTCAGCCCGCGCGTGCGCGCGGCGATCGGCGCGGCGGGCGCGGCCACCGGTGGTTTCCTCGGTCTGATCCGTGCCCGGCAGAGCGCCCGGGCGGCGCGTGCCGCATGAGAACCGCCGTCCGCATCGCGCTGTTCGCCGGCCTCGCCCTGCTGATCGGCCTGATCGTGCACGAGGGCGGCTCGATCGTGAGGCCGCTGATGCGCGCCGGCTGGGTGCTGCTGTGGCTCGTGCCGCTGCATGTGCTGCCGCTGCTGCTCGACTCGCGCGGCTGGCAGGCGCTGATCGAGCGCCGCGTTCCCGCGGGTCTCCTGTTGTGGATCGCCACCGTGCGCGAAGCGGTCAACCGGCTGCTGCCCGTCGCCAACATCGGCGGCGAGCTGGTGGGCATCCGCCTGCTGACCGCCACCGGCATCGAGGGGGTGCAGGCGGCCGCGAGCGTCACGACCGAGACGCTGCTCACGCTGTTCAGCCAGTACCTGTTCGTCGCCCTCGGGGTCACCTGCCTGCTGCGTCTGACGCATACCGTGCATTCGGCGAGCGGCGCGCTGATCGGACTCGGCGCCACTCTGCCGGTGATCGTGCTGCTCGGGATCCTGCTGCGCTACGGCTCGGTGTTCGAGCGGCTGGAGAAAACGGCGGTGCGGCTGCTCGGGGAAGAAACGCTGAGTTTCCTCAACGGCAAGTCCGCCAGCCTCGATGCGGCCATCCGCCGGCTCATCGCACAGCGGCTGCGCCTGCTGCAGACGCTCTCCTGGCAGCTCATCGGCATGATCTCCGGCACCATCGAGACCTGGCTGGCGCTGCGCTGGCTGGGTCATCCGGTCGGTTTCGGCGCGGCGCTCGCCCTCGAAAGCCTGACGCAGGCGGCGCGCAATTTCATCTTTCTGGTGCCGGCCGGACTCGGCGTGCAGGAGGCGACCCTGGTCGGTGTCGGGCACCTGCTCGGCATCGACGGCGACCTGGCGCTGGCGCTCTCGCTCGCCAAGCGCATGCGCGAGATCCTCTTCGGCACTCCGGCGCTGCTGTCCTGGTACTGGATCGAGGGACGCAAGGAGTTACAGCATGTCCGCAGCTCGAGCCGACTGTGAGGCGGCGACGATCCGCATCGGGTCGGCCGGGCACCGCCGTCTGCTCGCGGATTTCTTCATCGGCACGCACCGCGAGTACACCCCGGAGAACATCGACTGGCCGACGCTGTCCGAGTCCGAGCTCGCGCGGCTGACCGGCCTGCCGTTCTGGCAGGAGGCGGTTGCGACCGAGGCCGTCACCTCGGCCACCGTCACCGCCGCCGCCGCGCTCGAGGCCGATCCGGCCCTGCGCCGCGCCATCGCGCTGCAGGGCTTCGAGGAGCAGCGGCACGCCCGGCTGCTGCAGGCACTGACCGCGCATTACCGCATCCCGATCGAGCCCGCGCCACCGTACGTGCCGCGCTCGCTGGAGCACGATTTTCTGTTCGCCGGCTTCGGCGAGTGCTTCGATTCGTTCTTCGCCTTCGGCCTGTTCGACCTCGCCCGCGAGTCGGGCTATTTTCCGCCGGGGCTGGTGCGCCTCTTCGAGCCGGTGATGGACGAGGAGGTGCGGCACATCCTGTTCTTCGTCAACTGGGTGGCGGCCCGCCGCGCGCAGCTGCCCTGGTGGAAACGCCCGGCCTTCCGGCTGCGCTGCGCCGGAATCATTCTCGAGCAGCTCGCCTCGCGGCTGAAGACCGCACGCGCCCTCAGCCGCGGGCCGCGGCCGAGCGCGGCCCCGCCCGCCGGTAATTTCACACTGAGCGCGCACCAGCGGCTCGCCGCGCCGGTGATGCTGCACGGGTTGCTGCGGCGCTGCCTGGCGGAGAACGAGCGGCGCATGTCCGGTTACGATGCGCGGCTCCGCCGGCCGCGGTTGGTCCCGGCGCTGGCGCGTCTGCTCTACCGGCTGCTGCCGGCGAGACTCTGATCCGGATCACCCTGGGTGGACTTCAGCGCCCGGTAGATCGTGTTGCGCGAGACACCGAGCGCCCGCGCCGCCGCCGACACGTTGCCGGCATTGCGCTGCAGCATGGCGCTCACCGCCGACGCGCGCAGTTCCCGCAGCTTCACGCCGCCACAGCCGGCCGCGGGCGCCGGCGGCCCGGGCTCGGCCAGATCGTCCAGAAAATCCTCCGGCAACTGGGTCTTTCCGATCACTCCCCCGTCCGACATGACCGCCGCGGTGCGCAACACGTTGGTCAGCTGCCGGATGTTGCCCGGCCAGCCGTAGCGTTGAAACAGCGCGAGCACCTCGGGTGAGAGCATTGGGGGCCGCTCGCACTGCGCGCTCAGGATCCGGCCGATCAGCGCCTCGAGGTCGCGCCGCTGTCTGAGCGGCGGCAGGCGCACCACCAGCCCGTTCAGCCGGTAATACAGATCCTGACGGAACTCGCCGCGGCGCATCATGTCCTTCAGATCGCGGTGCGTGGCGCAGATCACCGCGATATCGACCTCGAGCGCCTTCTGGCCGCCCAGGGGCCGCACCGAGCGCTCCTGCAGCACCCGCAGCAGGCGTGTCTGCAGCGCCAGGGGCATCTCGCCGATCTCGTCGAGGAACAACGTCCCGCCGTGGGCGAGCAGGATCTTGCCGGGGCTGCCGCGGCGGCGGGCGCCGGTGAACGCCCCCTCTTCGTAACCGAACAGCTCCGCCTCGATCAGAGACTCCGGCAGCGAGGCGCAATCGACGGCGATGAAGGGCTGGTGCCGCCGGGGCGAGCCGTGGTGGATGGCCTGCGCCAGCAGCTCCTTGCCCGTCCCCGTCTCGCCGAGGATGACGATGGGAATGTCGTGCGAGCGCACCTTGCGCACTTTGGCGAGGACCTCGGCCACGGCCGGATCGCCGGAGTCGAGATCCTCCAGGGTGGGACCGCAGGAGGGCTTCGCGGGCGCGCGCAGGTGGGCCCCCGCCGGCATTCGGGCGGACGGCCCGGCCGGCTCCCAATCGGCGGGCGTGTCCGGCCCGCTGCGACCGGCGAGCGCCGGGGCGTGTGCGCGCAGCCCGACCCGCGCCACCACCGGCGTATCATCGGCCAGGTACAGCCGCAGCAGCGAATCGCCGCGGCAGCGCTCGAGCAGCGCCGCCGGATCGATGCCAAACAGCGAGCGCAGCGTGTGCGCGGCCACGCTCTCGGCATCGATGCCGAGCTGGGCGAGGCCGCTCGGATTGGCGGCCAGGAACCGTCCGGCCTCATCGAATGCGGCGATCCCCTCGAGCAGCGTCCCCATCAGCTCCTGACGGCTGTGGAAGTGCACGCGCAGCGACTCGCCGAACCGATCGACGAACAGGTGATTCTCGATCATCTGCGTCGACATCCGGACCAACGCCATGGTGTGGGCGTGGTAGCTTTCCTCCGGGCCCGAGACATCGAGCGCCCCGATCACCTCGCCGCGCGGATCGCGGATCGGCGAGCACGAGCAGGTGAGGAAGCGGTTCACGGTGAGGAAGTGCTCGCTGCCGTGCACCAGCGTCGGGCGGCGCTCGGCGAGCGCGGTGCCGATCGCGTTCGTCCCCTTGCTGTCCTCCGACCACAGCACGCCGGGCTTGAGCGCCACGCGCTCGGCCTTCTCGAGGAAGTCGGCGTCCCCGAGCGAATGCACGATCAGTCCGCGCTGGTCGGTGAGCAGCACCATGCT
>JAKAFQ010000275.1 GCA_021817875.1 Pseudomonadota bacterium | reverse complement strand
GGCGGTGAGTCCGATCAGCACCGCCACGAGCAGCCGCGCCGCCGCGAACCACCAGACTTGCGCGGCCGGCCGCATCAGTGCGCCTTGGCCGAGAAGCGGTATCCGGAGCCGCGCACGGTCTGCACCAGACGCTCGAGACCATACTTCTCGAGAGACTTGCGCAGCCGGCGCACGTGCACGTCGATGGTGCGCTCCTCGACGTACACGTTGCCGCCCCAGAGCCGGTCGAGCAGCTGTTCGCGGCTGAAGACCCTCTCGGGGTGGGTCATGAAGAACTCCAGCATGCGGTACTCGGTCGGGCCGAGCGGCACCGTCTCGCCCTCGACGCTGATCCGCTGGGCCTGCGGGTCGAGCTGCAGCGACTCGAACTGCACGCAGGACTCGAGTCCGCCCGCACCGCCGCGGCGCAGCACCGCGTGGATGCGGGCGACGAGCTCCCGCGGAGAGAACGGCTTGGTGATGTAGTCGTCGGCGCCGCTGTCCAGACCCGTGACCTTGTCGCCCTCCTCGGCGCGCGCCGTCAGCAGGATGACCGGAAGATCGCGTGTCTCGCGGTCGCGCTTCAAGACGCGCGTCAGCTCCAGGCCGCTCATGTCCGGCAGCATCCAGTCGATCAGCAGCAGATCGGGTCGCCGGTCGGCGAGCGACTGGCGCGCCTCGCGGCTATCGGCCGCCTCGCGCACCTCGAACCCGGCGCGCCGCAGGCCGAAGGCGATCATCTGCCGGATCGCGTGCTCGTCCTCCACGATTAAGATCAGTTTTCCCGACATGATACCGACCTGCCATGCGCCGGTCATTTCAGAGCATGATTGTTGCAGAATCATGACAACGTGCCAGCGGGGCCGTCACCGCTCAGGACGATGAGGGCCGGGCGACCGTGTCGCGCAGATACACCGGCAGGGCCTGCTCGGCGGGCAGGAGCCTGCCGGCGCGCACCTCGGGGGCCGCCAGCCGGGCGATCTCGGCCGCCCGCGGCAGCAGCTGCTCCGCGGACGGGCAGACGCGCAGGCCCTGCAGCGCGCGCAGCTGCGGGTAGGCGGCAAAGCCCCGGCCGAACCCCGCCGCCGCGGTGCCGCCCGGCAGCTGCACGCTCTCGGGCGGACCGACGCGCTCGGGCCCCGCGGGCACGGCAAGCCCGGCCGCGCGCTCGAAACAGGCCCAGTACACCTCGCGCATGCGCGCATCCTGACAGACCAGCGCCCGCTCGGCGCCCGGATCGGCCTCGAAGCCGCGTTGGGCGAGCGCCTGCAGGTCCGAGATCGGCACCACCGGCAGGTCGGCCCCGAAGGCGAGCCCCTGGGCGAGGCTGGCGGCGAGCCGCACCCCGGTGAACGAGCCCGGGCCGCGGCCGAAGGCGATGGCCTGCACCTGGCGCAGCCCGATGCCCGCCTCGGCGAGCAGCGCATCGATCATGCCGAGGATGTGCTCGGCATGCCCGCGCGCGAATTCCGCCTCGCGCGTCAGCAGCTGCGTGCCGCCGAGCAGCGCCGCGGAGCAGTTCTCCGTGGCGGTATCGAGGGCGAGCAGCCTCACGTGAGCGCCACCGGCGCCGCCGCGGCCGCCCGCGGCGCGTGCCGCCGCAGGAACTCACTGGCCACCCGGGCATCGCGGCTGCGCGCCATCGGCGGCAATGCCGCCAGAAACACCTTGCCGTAGCCCCGGGCCGTCAGGCGCGGATCGCAGACCGCCACGGCGCCGAAATCCTCCTCGCTGCGGATCAGCCGCCCCACGCCCTGTTTCAGCGCCAGGGCGGCCTCGGGAAGCTGGTAGTCGCGGAAGGCGTTGCCGCCGCTCGCCTGCAGGTGCTCGATCCTCGAGCGCACCAGCGGATCATCCGGCGATGCGAACGGCAGCTTCTCGATGACCACCAGCCGCAGCGCGCTGCCCTTGACGTCCACCCCCTCCCAGAAGCTCGCGGTGCCGAACAAGACCGCGTTGCCGTCGTCGCGGAACGACTCGAGCAGCCGCTCCCGGGGCGCCTCGCCCTGCACCAGCAGCCGGTACCCCGGCGCAGCGCCCCGGGCGCGCCACAGCGCCGCGGCCTGGGACAGCGAGCGGTGACTCGTGAACAGCACGAAGGCGCCGCCGCCCGCCGCATCGATCAGCTCGCCCGCCAGGCGCAGCACCGCCGGCAGATGCTCCGGGGTATGCGGCCCCGGCAGCCCCTCGGGCAGGTACAGCAGGCTCTGGCGCGCGTAGTCGAAGGGGCTGTCGATCTTCAACGTCTCGCACGTGAGCCCCAGACGCGAGGTGAAGTGGCTGAAGTCCTCGCCGATCGACAGGGTGGCGGAGGTGAAGATCCAGGCGCAGGGGCGTGCCTCCAGCAGTGCCTGGAAGCGCGGGGCGATGTCGAAGGGCATCACACTCAGGGTAAATCCCCGCGCGGAGAGCTCCACGGCGCGTGCCCCGTCCTCCTCGGCCGCCGTGCCGATGCGCTCGAGGCCCGCGGTCAGATCCGCGGCGCGCTCGGCGAGGGCCGCCAGTGGCGCCCGATCCTCGAACGGGCGAAGCCGCTCGCGCATCCCGGCCAGCTGCGCGGTCAGGGCCTGGAGCGGCTCGCCGATCAGCGCCTGCGCCTCGGGCCACACCAGGCGGCCGCTGCGCCCGGCGAGCGCCGCCGAGAGACGCACGAGGTCTGCCTGCGCAGCGCGGATCGCTTCCGAGACCCCACGCACCGGCGCCGAGCGCGGCTCGCCCTGCACCGCCAGTCCGGCCTGCACGTCGTTCAGCAGGGCCTCGATGCGCCGGCTGCTCACCTGGGCCCCGAAGAACTGCGTGGCGAGATCCGGGATCTGATGGGCCTCGTCGAGAATGATGGCATCGGCCGTGCCGAGCAGGTCGCCGAAGCCGTCCTCCTTGAGCGCCAGATCGGCGAGCAGCAGATGGTGGTTGACGATGACGATGTCGGCCTCCAGCGCGTCGCGGCGCGCCAGCGCCACGTGACAGCGCGAGAGCTCCGGACAGCGCGCGCCGAGGCAGTTGTCGCGCGTCGAGGTGACCTGCGTCCACAGCGGGTGGGAGTCGGCGAGTCCGCCCACCTCCGCCAGGTCGCCGCTGCGGGTGGTGCGTGCCCAGCGGCCGATGCGCTCCATCAGGTCGGCGCTCGCGCCGCGGGCCGCACCGGCCCCCTCGAGGGCGAGCGGCCGCGTGGCCTGGTCCAGCCGGTAGCGGCACAGGTAATTGCCGCGGCCCTTCAGCAGCGCCACCCGCGCCGGCCGGCCGAGCGCCCCGCCGAGCAGCGGCAGGTCCTTGGAAAAGAGCTGATCCTGCAGTGTGCGCGTGCCGGTCGAGATCAGCACCCGCGCGCCCGAGAGCAGCGCCGGCACCAGGTAGGCGAAGGTCTTGCCCGTGCCGGTGCCGGCCTCCACCACCAGCGCCTCGCGGCGCGCGATGGCCGCCTGCACCCGCCCGGCCATGCGCCGCTGCTGGCTGCGCACGTTGAACGCCGGCAACGCCCGCTGCAGCGGCCCGCCGGCCCCGAAGAGCTCATCGAGATCCAACATGGCGCCATTCTACGGGCTCCGCCGCCGGCCGCCCGCCGAACCTTCGGGCCGGGCCGGGCCCGAGCTGTGCGATTATTGAACAAATAGGCCGCTTTTATCGTACTTTATGAGGACAGGCCCGCCACCCGGCTATACTGAAAAGCCACCCGGGACGGATCAGCGACCGTCCCACCACCGCCGGGGCACGGTGTGGCCGCAGGCCGCTCCGGGCGCCGCACTGAAGAGGACTCGAGCATGGCCACCGCCTCTCCCCTGCCGACTCGGCTCGCCGACCTCAGCCAGCCGGTTGCCGACTGGGTCGATTCGATCCGCGACCTGACGCAGCCCGCCGAGGTCTACTGGTGCGAAGGCACCGACGCCGAGCGCGAGGCGCTCACCGCTCGCCTGGTGCGCGACGGCGAGCTCACCCGGCTCGACCCCGGTCAGTTTCCCGGCTGCCACCTGTACCGCTCGGACCCGGCGGACGTGGCGCGCGTCGAGCACCTCACCTACATCTGCACGCGCTCGAAGGACGATGCCGGCCCGAACAACAACTGGATGGACCCGCAGGACGCCCATGTCAAGATGCGCGGGCTGTTCCGCGGCAGCATGCGCGGCCGGACGATGTATGTGATTCCCTATTGCATGGGCCCGGTGGACTCGCCGCTCGCGCGCTGCGGGGTCGAGATCACCGACAGCGCCTATGTCGCGATCAACATGCTGATCATGACCCGCGCCGGCCGGCCGGCGCTCGAGCGCATCGCCCGCGAGGAGTGCTTCGTGCGCGGGCTGCACTCGATCGGCGAGCTCGACCCGAACCGCCGCTTCATCATGCATTTTCCCGAGGAGCTCACCATCGAGAGCTACGGCTCCGGTTACGGCGGCAACGCGCTGCTCGGCAAGAAATGCCATGCGCTGCGCATCGCGAGCTGGCAGGCGCGCGAGGAAGGCTGGCTCGCCGAGCACATGCTCATCGTCGGGCTGCAGAACCCCCGCGGCGAGACCCATTACATCGCGGCGGCCTTCCCCTCGGCCTGCGGCAAGACCAACCTCGCGATGCTCATCCCGCCGCACTCGATGCCCGGCTGGAAGGTGTTCACCGTGGGCGATGACATCGCCTGGCTGCACCCGGGCGCCGACGGCCGGCTCTGGGCCATCAATCCCGAGGCCGGCTACTTCGGCGTGGTGCCCGGGACCAACCGCGAGACCAACCGCAACGCCTACAACATGATCCGGCGCGACACGCTGTTCACCAACGTCGCGCTGACCGCCGACAACCAGCCGTGGTGGGAAGGACTGCCCTCGGGCACGCCGAGCATCGACTGGCAGGGCCGGCCGTTCGATCCGGCGCGCGGCCCGGCGGCCCATCCGAATTCACGCTTCACCGTCTCGGCGCGGCACAACCCGAGTTACTCCCCGGCTGCGGACGATCCGCGCGGCGTGCCGATTTCGGCGATCGTGTTCGGCGGCCGGCGCAGAGAGGTCGCGCCGCTCGTCTACGAAGCGCGCAACTGGCAGCACGGGGTGCTGGTCGGCGCCTCGGTCGCCTCCGAGACCACCGCCGCGGCGGTCGGCCAGGTGGGCGTGGTGCGCCGCGACCCGATGGCGATGCAGCCGTTCTGCGGCTACAACTTCGCCGACTACTGGCGGCACTGGCTCACGGTCGGCTCACGGCTGACCCAGCCGCCGCGGATCTTCCACGTCAACTGGTTCCGGCGCGATCCGCAGGGCAAGTTCCTCTGGCCCGGATACGGCGAGAACCTGCGGGTGCTCGCCTGGATGCTCGATCGCTGCGCGGGCAAGGCCCATGCGCGCGACGGCGGCATCGGCCTGCTGCCCCGGCCGCAGGACCTGAGCACCACCGGACTCACGGTCGGCCCCGAGGCGCTCGGCGCGCTGCTGTCGGTCGACGGCGGGCTGTGGCGCAAGGAGGTCGACGAGACCCGCAGCTACCTGGCGCAGTACGGCGAGCGGCTGCCCGCCGAGATGCTCGCCGAGCTCGAGCGCACGGCGGCGGCGCTCGCCGGCTGAAACCGCCGCGCTACGCGGCCGGCTACTCGCAGATGAAGCGGATGGTCTGCGCCGAGTCGGTCTCGGGCAATCGCCCGAGGCCGATGGTGCCGCTCGCCCGCAGCTGCAGCGTATCGCGGCGCACGAAGGATTCCTCCCCGCCCGCCGCGCGCACGAACGTGCCGTTGGTGCTGTGGTCGATCAGCATGAACTTGTGGCGCACGAATTCGATGCGCGCGTGCAGCCGGGAGATCAGGCTGCCCTTGACCACCAGGTCGTTCTCGTCCGCCCGTCCGATGGTGAGGATGGCGTGCTGCTCGTCGACCACCAGCTCGCGGTCGAGCCACCACAGCCGCAGGCGCACGCTGTCGGACGGGTCGGAGGTCAGCGGCACCGTGCGCACCATGCTGGTGGCGTCCTCGGCCTGCCAGAGCACCTCGTACAACGGCACTTCGTTGCCCTGACCCTTGATCGGCGCGTTGTCGATCAGGCGGCAGGCGCTGTGCCACTGCGGCGAGAGCTGCCGCACCGTCGCCTCGGTGATGATGACCTG
>JAKAFQ010000274.1 GCA_021817875.1 Pseudomonadota bacterium | reverse complement strand
CGGAGTGCGCCCTGGGCGTGGGCGGCGTCGCGCTGGCGCTGCTGATCACCCTGTTCGCCCTGAAACTCCTGCCGTTCCTGCCCGAAAGCCTGGCGGACGAGGCACCCGGGCCGCCCATCGAGCCCGCGAGGGTCCGGGCGGCTGCCGGGCTGGCCTGAGGGAGGCATGCGCTCATGCCCCAGGTGATGATCTCGGCCGTGCACAAGTCTTCGGGCAAGACGACCGTGAGCCTCGGTCTGTGCCGGGCGTTGGCCACCCGCGGGGCGAGCGTGCAGCCGTTCAAGAAGGGTCCCGATTACATCGATCCGATGTGGCTCACCGAGGCGGCCGGCCGGCCCTGTCACAACCTCGATTTCCGCACCATGTCCAGGGACGAGATCACCGCGTGCTTTCTGCGCCGCGCAGGGGCGGCCGATGTCGCCCTCATCGAAGGCAACAAGGGACTGCACGACGGCATGGATCTGCAGGGCAGCGACAGCAACGCCGCGCTGGCGCAGCTGCTCGGCGTGCCGGTGCTGCTGGTCGTCGATACCCAGGGCATGGCGCGCGGGGTCGCGCCGCTCATCCTCGGCTACCAGGCGTTCGCACCGCAGGTGCGCATCGCCGGCGTGATCCTCAACAAGGTGGCGAGCGCCCGCCATGAAGCGAAGCTGCGCGCCGCGATCGAACATTACACCTCCATCCCGGTCATCGGCGCGATCGGGCTGCAGGCGTCCATGACGATCACCGAGCGGCATCTGGGGCTGATCCCGAGCCGCGAGATGCCGGCGGCGCGGCGGATCATCGCGCGCATTGCGGCCACGGTCAGCGCCTCGGTGGACCTCGACAGGCTGATGCAGATCGCCGCGAGCGCCACGGCGCGGACCGCGGCGCCGCTGCCGCGAGGCGCCATCGCCCCTGGCGGCGATGTGCGCCTCGGGATCGCCCGCGATGCCGCCTTCGGCTTCTACTACGCTTCCGACCTGGAGGCGCTCACCGAGGCCGGAGCCGAGCTGGTGGAATTCGACACGCTGCATGATCCGCATCTGCCGCAGGTCGATGGTCTGTTCGTCGGCGGCGGCTTTCCGGAAACCCATCTCGATGCGTTGCGCGGGAACCTGAGCCTGCGCCGCGAGCTGCGCGCGGCCATCGAGGCGGGGCTGCCCGTCTATGCCGAATGCGGCGGGCTGATGTATCTGTCGCGCAGCATCAGCTGGCAGGGCAGGCGGGTGGAGATGGTCGGGGCGATCCCGGCGGACGTGCGGATGAGCCCACGCCCGGCGGGCCATGGTTACGTCCGGCTGCGCGAGACCGGCAAGGGCCCCTGGCCGAATTCGCGCCCACAGTTCGATGCGCATGAGTTTCATTACTCGACGCTGACGAATATCAGCGCCGACATCGAGTATGCCTACGAGGTGCTGCGCGGTACCGGCATCGACGGCCGCCACGACGGCATCGTCTACCGCAATGTGCTGGCGAGCTATGCGCATCTGCATGATTCGCAAGCCAATCCCTGGCCGCGGCGTTTCGTGGGGTTCGTGCGCCGCTGTGCGCGGGCCGCGCCCCTGCGCCTCGCGTGCGGCGTGTGACCACCCCGGACTTTACTGACTTGCGGCGGCCGGGCAATTGGTTTAGCGTTTTCTAATAGGCTTTGTGCGGCGCGATACCGCGCGAGCGTTGCGCCCGTCCGGGCGGACGGCGCGGCGGCGCGACCAGGGGGCCGTTGGAAAATGAGTGTCATCGGGCACATGCAGCGTCGCGCCGCGCAGGCCGTCGAGGCGGCAGGGACGTCCGCTGATGACCTGCCCGTCACGGGCGTTTGGGGGGACAGCGGCCTGAGCCTGCCGCTGCTGTTGCTGCTGCTCGGCGCGCTGGCGCTGCTCGGCGCGCTGGCGCTGCCGTTCTCGGCCCCGCCGGTGTGGCGTATGGCGCTCTCGGTCCTGGTGCCGGTTCTGATCGGCGCGGCGGTGATACTGACGCTGCTGCTGCAGCAGCGCCTGCGGCGCGAGTTGCTGCAGCCACTGGCGCAGCTGCGCCAGTGGGCGGGACGGATGCGCGCCGGAGAACTCACGGCGCGGGTTCCCGAGGCGCAATCCGGCGCCGTGCGCGCCCTGGCGCGTGATCTCAACGGCCTCGGGGAGATGGTGTCGGGCCTGTCGGCGCAGCTGGAAGCGCGGGTGCAGAAGGCCACGCGCCGCATCGCGCAGAAGACGCGCTCGCTCGAAATCCTCTGCGACGTTGCGGCGACGATCAACACCTCGCGCGATCTCGACCAACTGCTGAAGAAATTCCTCGAGATCATCAGCGAGGTGGTCGAGGCCCGTGGGGGCCTGGTGCGTCTGCTCACCGCGGACGGTCGGCTGCGCCTGGTCGCGAGCGAAGGGCTCGACGAGGAGATCGTCGGGCGCGAGCGGCTGGTGGCGCTCGGCCAGTGCGCCTGCGGCCGGGCGGTGTCGCAGCGCGCGCTGCAGTCTCAAGCGGTGCAACTCTGCCGCGGCGTACTCGGCCGGCCGGTTCTGGCCGGCGACGAGTGTCTGGAGATGGTGGCCGTGCCGCTGATCTACCGCGGCCGGGTGCTGGGCATCTACAACCTGTTCCTCGAGCAGCCGGTGCCGTTCCCACGCGAGGACCTGAACGATCTGCTGAAGAACATCGGCCGGCACCTCGGCATGGCGATCGAAAAGGCGCGGCTGGATGAGGAGGCGAAGCGGCTCAGTGTGATGGAAGAGCGCACCCTGCTTGCCCACGAGCTGCACGATTCCCTCGCCCAGACCCTGAGCAGTCTGCGTTTTCAGGTGCGCACCTTGGACGAGACGTTCGAGGCAGGCGATCAGCCGGCGGCGCGGCATCTGCTCAGCCGCATCAGCAACAGCCTCGATGAGGCCAACCGCGAACTGCGCGAGCTGCTGGTGCAGTTCCGGGCGCCGATGCAGCACGGCGGGCTGGTGACGGCGGTCGAGAAGGTGGTGGAGGGTTTCTCTCGCGATAGTGGTGTCGATATCTTTTTTCAACAGGAATGGCATGACACCCGCCTGCCGGCGCACATGGAGATGCAGATACTGCGGATCGTGCAGGAAGCCCTGGTCAATGTGCGCAAGCACGGCCGCGCCCGGCACGTGCGCCTGATCCTGCGCGATGACGCCCGCAAGCATACCGGCTGGGTCCTGATTGAAGACGACGGCGCCGGGTTCAGGCTGAGCGACATCGACGAGCGCCCCGGCGAGCATCTCGGCCTGTCGATCATGCAGGACCGGGCGCGCCGGCTCGGCGGCGCGCTCCGGGTCGAAAGTGACATGGGCGAGGGCACGCGCGTGATGCTCGCGTTTCCGTTGCCGGGAGGCATCGACGCAGCTGAGCGGGTGGGTGCATAGGCCGTAACATGCACGTACTCATCATCGATGACCACACGCTGTTCCGGGTGGGTCTGAAGGGCCTTCTGGAGCGGCGCGGCATCACAGTGAGTGTGGTCGGCACCGGTGAGCAGGGCGTGCAGCTCGCCGCGGCGAGCCGGCCCGATGTGGTGCTGCTCGACCTGCGGATGCCGGGGATGAGTGGCCTCGAGGTGCTGCAGGGACTGCGCGCGAGCGGTTTCGGTCAACCGGTGGTGATGCTCACCACCAGCAGTGACGAGCGCGATCTGGTCGACTGCCTGCGTCGCGGCGCCCAGGGCTACCTTCTGAAGGACATGGATCCCGATGAGCTGGTGCAGGCACTGCAGGAGATTCTCGCCGGCAAGACCGTGGTGACGCCGGAGCTGACCACGGTGCTCGCCAGGGCGGTGCAGAGCGGTGCGGCCGATGGCGCGCGGCGTCCGGCGCTGTGGGAGGACCTGACGCCGCGCGAGCTGGAAATTCTGCGCCATCTCGCCGAGGGCGAAAGCAACAAGATCATCGCGCGCCAGCTGGGCATCTGCGACGGCACGGTGAAGCTGCATGTCAAGGCCATCCTGCGCAAGCTCGGCCTGTCCTCGCGCGTCGAGGCGGCGGTGCTGGCGGCGCAGCGCGGCCTGGCCGCGCGGCCGTAGTCGCGGCACGGGGCGGCGCCAACTGCTATCGCAGTGGCACCAGCCCGGCCCGGAGCCGCTCAGGCGGTTGCCGGCGCGGTGCGGCCACCGTCTGCGGCGCCGTGGAGGATGTGCGCTTCGAGCGTGTGCCGGCCCTTCAGGGAATTGATGATCAGGCAGGCGCGCTCCGCCTGCCTGAGCAGACGCCTCGCCTTCGACGCGTCCGCTCCCGGCGCGAGGCTCAGTGTCGCATGCACGCTGAAGGCGCTGAACTGCACCCGGCGGTCGACCCGGCTCAACGTCGCATCGACCCGGCATTGCAGGCTGAGCCAGCCGAACAGCGCCGCGCCGCTCACCGCGCGGAACGTCAGGATGAAGCAGTCGGCGAGCGCCGCCGCGAGCAGCGCCTCCGGCGACCAGAGCGAGCCGGGTCCGCCGAACTGCGCCGCCGGCGCGCTCGTGAGCGTGGGTGGTCCGGCCGAACTGAGGCTCACCACGCCGGACTGCGTGCCGGTCGCGGTGGCGGTGTAGATGTGGGGAAAGGGATCCACGTGTGCCGCGAGCGGCGATCACTCATCCCAGGAATAGCCGAAGTCCACCTCGAACTGATGCATGCGCAGCGTGATCGTCTGGGTGGGATCGAAGGTGTTCGGTCCTTTGACGGTCTGGTTGGGCGCGTACACCAGGGCGAGATTGAACTCATGGTGCGCATCGTGGCGGCTCAGGCCGAACGTGAAATGATTTTCGATGACGCCCGGGGCGAGGATATTGAAGGTCATCTGCGAGGCGGGAATCGGCTGCACCGCGTGGCTGACGCCGAGGCGCACGGTCCACGTCGGGTCGATGCGCCAGCGCTCGCCGAACTTGTAGATCGTCATGTTGCGCCAGCCGAATCCCGGTCCGCGGCTGCCGCCGAGGCAGCTTTGCAGGTCGGTGCCGCCGGCGCCGGCCGTCGGGCAGCGGAAAATGTTCTGGATCGGATTGCCGACCGAGGAGATGGCGCCGTACCAGATGCGCTGCGCGTCGAAGCTGATCGCCAGCGGCTTCACCGGCTTGAATGTGGCGCCGACGGTCGCGGTGGCGGGAATGTCGAACGAGCCGTGGCCCGCGAACAGATCCGCGTAATGAGTGAAACGGGACATGTGCATCTTGGAGGTGTAGGCGGCGGCGAAGGCCCACTGTGAGACCGGTCGCCACTCGATGCCGAGCGCGGCGCCACCGCCGTACGACATCTGATGCCCGTTGTTCGACAGGTTGCCCGGCAGGACCTTGCCGCCGCTCGCGGCGAAGGTCTCGGTATAGCCCGCGAACGCTCCGAGGCCGCGCGCCTCGAACCGCTGGGCGGCGAAGATGATCGAGGCGCCCACGGACAGGCGATGATCGAGCATGGCATGAGCGAATGACAGGCTGAGAAACGCCTGCATCAGATCCACACCGGCGGTACCCGTGCCGAAAGTGCCGGGAAGGCGCATCACGGGCGCGGGACCCGGTCCATCCGGATCGAAAGTCGCGCTGCCGCCGTACCAGGTGGTGTTCATGCCGCCGCGGCCGTAGAACGCCACGGCGAGACTGTTCTGCGCGTCGAGCCGGCGGCTGAATGCGGCATAGGGGATTTCAAACCACTTGTGAGCGCTGGTGAGACTCGCCGGGCCGATGGTGAACGCGCCGCCCTGGCCGTTGGCAAGACTCGGCGAGCTGCTGTAGGACCGGTCGGGGTTGAACAGGGACAGCCCGAGCTCGATGCGCTGCCCGACGTACGCCAGGCCGGCGGGGTTGGTGGCGACGATCATCACCTCGCGCGGATCGGCGCTGCCGGCGCCGGCGAGGCCGATGTTCTTGACGCCGACACCCGCGGTGAAATAGCCGTTGGTGGCGTGCGCGCTGCTTGCGCAAAGCAGCAGCACAAACATACCGCTCACCCATGCACGGTGCTTCATGGTGCCCCCGTTCGTACCCCCGCGCCGGAGCTGCGCTGCGGTACTGGCATACGATAGCGTCAAATCCTGCGGCGCAGGACAAACCGATAGGTCTTGCCTTCGGCGCTGGACTCGACGAGCTCGTTGCCCGTCGTGTTGCAGAA
>JAKAFQ010000273.1 GCA_021817875.1 Pseudomonadota bacterium | reverse complement strand
TCGCCGAATCGCTGCTCACCGCCGTGGAGTCCATCAATCATCTGGGCAGCGATCCGAGTGATCCGACTGGTCGGCCGGATGCGCGGAATTGTGAGCGCCCTCACGCCTCCCATCGGAAACGCCACTGAGATGCAAATGTAGCCGACGCTGACGCACCTCGCTCCCGTGCGACCGCCGCGGACGCATTCGACGCACGCCCGTCACCGCCCCTTCCCCGCGGCCGAATTCCCCTGGGCCCAGACCATGCCCTCCGACCTCCCGTACCGGACGATCCCGGTTCGGACCGGCTCAGGTACCAGCCATCGTGGATACTCAAAGACTGCAAGCGATACAACATCCATGCCGTGTGGGTGATCTCGTCGATTCATTGATCGGATCGACGAGGCTCATTCCAGCCGGCGCCGCCCCAGTGACATCGACGGCCCTTCTGCCATCGCGTCTTCGGCTGCTGAGTCGCAGCATCGAGCGACGGCACTGCATCTGGCGGTCGTGGAGCGACGACGTCAGAATCTGGTTCTTCGAATGCACCTTCTCTCTCGAATTGTCACGGGAGCGCGGCAAGCCCGTGATCGAGCTCAGGGAATACGACGAAATCGGCAACATACGGCAGTCGCTCACATTCGTGTCGACGGCCGGACACGGCTGGGAGAAGTGCGCGTGACCCAGGAAGGAGCCGCTCACTCGCCCGCAAATCAGGTGGTCACGGCGCTGGCGGAGCTCTCGAGGGACATCTGCGATGCGGATGACACGGCTGCGCCGGTGGCCGACACCGGTTCGATTCGTGCCGGTCTGCGCCGTTTGGCGATGGCGGCCCGGGAGTCGGGCATGGCCGCCTACTGCTCGATCGTGCTGCGCACCGCGGAGCGACTCGAGCCGTCGCTGCGCGCAGGCTCGCTGGCGCCGACGGAAGCGCAGTTCCTGCGGCATTGGCTCGGTGTCTCGCAGGGCCACCTCTGTGAATCAGTCGTCTTCAGGCACGCGGCCGCGCTGGTCGACCTGCTGGCAGACGGACAACCGGAGTCGGCGGGCGCGCAGGAGCGGAGTGAGTTGCTGCTGGGACTGATCGAGGATCGCGCGCGACTGGAAGGAATGAGGTGTTCACCGCGGCACGGATCCGGCGGCGAGAGCGGGCGGCACGCCGACGAGCAGCGGCGCACCCTGGCGTCGAAGCTGCCGGTCTTGCGCCGCGTTCCGGCTGCGGCGGATCGGCTGGCCGGCTCGCCCGACGGGCGGTTCATCGAACCGCAACTGCAAGCGATGCTGTCGGACGCACGCGAAGCGGGCCTGCGGGTGGCGATCCTGTCGGTGGGCATTTGCGGCATCGACGACATCGTCGGCTGCTTCGGGCGGGCGATCGGGGAAGCTGCGCTGGCGCGCGTCGCCTCGGCTCTTCAGCGTGTCGTGACGGGTGGGGGCGTGACTGCGCGTACCGGCGAAGACCGATTCGTCGTGCTGGTGCCCTGCGTGTCGGCGGTGCGGATCTCCCGCGAGGCTTCCCGGCTGGTCAAATGTCTCGCCGGGTGCTATGAAATCGGGGGACACCTGGTGTCCCTGCGAGTGCGGGTCGGCATCGCGATCTTTCCGGATGACGGCAACAGCGCAGCGGAGCTGCTGCGGAACGCGGCCGTTGCTCTGCGGGACGCCAAGGGGGACAGTGCGCGGGCCATCCGGTTTTTCGGCCTCCACATGCGCCGCGCGGCGCTGCGTCGTGTGAATGTGGAAGCGGAGTTGCGCGATGCGTTGGAGCATGGAACCTTCCGACTGCACTTTCAGCCGAAAATCTCTGTCGAGTCCGGGAGGGTGACGGGCGTAGAGGCGTTGATCCGCGGGCCGAATCGGGCGCGACACCTGAGCTCGCCCGGGGAATTCATCCCGATCGCAGAGGAGACCGGGCTGGTCCTGCCGCTCGGCGAGTGGGTGACCCACTCGGTCTGTCGGCAGATCATCGAGTGGCGTCGGGATGCGAAGCCGATTGCCGCGGTGTCCGTCAATCTCTCCCCGGTGCAGCTGGCGGCACGACGCACCCGGGAGCGCATTCTGCGCGCTCTGGAGCGTTACGACGTGCCACCAGGTCTGCTCGAGCTGGAAATAACGGAAACCGCGGTGACGCGCAACCCGGAGGAATCGCTCGATTGTCTCAACGCGCTGGCGCGGCTCGGAGTCCGGCTGACGCTCGATGATTTCGGCGTTGGATATTCCAACCTGGGACAGCTGGCGCGCATGCCGTTCACCACGGTCAAAATGGACAAATCGCTGATTGCGCGCATCGACACGAGCCGGCGGGACGTGGTGATCGTCAGCAGCATCATCGATATCTGCCACAGGCTCGGTGCGCGGGTGGTTGCAGAGGGTGTCGAGACGGCGCAACAGCGCGATGCGCTGCGTGAGGCCGGTTGCGACGAGTATCAGGGCTATCTGTTCGCCGAGCCGATGGACGCCGAATCCCTCGAGATCTGGCTGACGCGGCGCGCCGCGGATGCGGCGGTGTATGGACCAGCCGATATTCGGGCGGTGGCTCGAGGACACTGATCCCTGGTGTGCGCGTCCGCGTGCCCGCGCCGCGTGTGGCAGCGCGGCGCGTCGCAGGTGAACAGGGTGGATGAGACGGGGTGGAGCACGGCCGCCATGGGCGGTGCGGCGCTTTCACCGCTTGCCGAACAGCCTGTCGAGCGCGGCCCGCGCCTGCTCGATCTCGGCGGTGTTCGGGGCGATGTAGGCGGCTGGCCGGGGCGCGAAGAAATCACAGAAATTGGCGTGTTCCTTGTCCCGTACCTCCTCGGCGGTCGGTTCGCGGCAGTGCTTGGCGAGGCGGGTGTCGTAATCGACGCACATCCGGCACACGTGCAGCTCCGCCCGGCATTTCGGACATTCTTCCAGGCGACGCAGCGGCAGCGTCAGCGCCGCAAGCGACGCGCCGCATTTCCAGCAGACCAGTTCGTGCGCCATGTCAGGGAGCCTCCGGGCATTCCGATGGGTGCGCGCCGCGCACTCTACACCCGAACGGCCGCGGGCTCCTCATGGGCGGCTGCCCTGGCGCTGCCCGAGGAAATCCCGCAGCACCCGGCCGGTGTGCGACTGTTTCGCGCGGCGCGCCACGTCCGCTGGGGCGCCCTGCGCCACGATGCGTCCACCGCGCTCGCCGGCCTCCGGGCCCATGTCCACGATCCAATCGGCCTCGGCCATCACGTCGAGGTTGTGCTCGACCACCACCGCCGTATTGCCGGCGTCGACCAGCCGGTGCAGCACGTGAATCAGCTTCTCCACGTCGGCCATGTGCAGTCCCACCGTGGGCTCGTCGAGCACGTACAGGGTATGCCGCGGCAGCGGTTGTCGCGTTGCGGCGGCTGCGCGGCGCGGAGCGCTGCCGGTGACCTTGGCGAGTTCCGTGACCAGTTTGATCCGCTGCGCCTCCCCGCCGGAGAGCGTCGGGCTCTGCTGGCCCAGGGTGAGGTAGCCGAGCCCGACGTCCTGCAGGAGCTTCAGTGCGTGATGGATGCGCGAGTGTGCCTGAAAGAACTCCACGGCCTCATCGACGTTCATCGCCAGGACGTCCCCGATGTTCCTGTCCCTCCACGGCACCGAAAGCGTCTCGGAATTGAACCGCCGGCCGCTGCAGACGTCACACAACACCTTCACGTCGGGCAGGAAGCTCATTTCGATGGTGCGCACGCCCTGGCCCTCGCAGGCCTCGCAGCGGCCGCCGGCGGTGTTGAACGAAAAGCGGCTGGCGCCGTAGCCGCGCAGGCGCGCCTCGCTGGTGGCTGCGAAGATCCGGCGGATGTCGTCCCAGAACCCGATATAGGTCGCCGGGCAGGAGCGCGGCGTCTTGCCGATGGGTGTCTGATCGACTTCCAGCACGCGATGGAGCTGATCGAGTCCGCGCACCGCGCGGCAGCCGGTCAGCTCGCCGTCCGCGGCCCGAACGCGCCTGGGAGCGGCAGCGATCTTGCGGGCGGAGGCGGTGTCGCCGGCCTCGTTGCGGGCGGATGCCAGCATGCGGCGCAGGTTGGTGTAGAGCACGTCGCGGGCGACCGTCGATTTTCCCGAGCCCGAAACCCCCGTGACGACCACCAGGCGGCCGAGGGGAATACGCACATTGGCCCGCACATTGTGCAGAGAGACACCCTCCAGCGTCAGATGCGCCGTCCGTCCGTTCACCGGACGCCGTGGCTCGGTGGGATGGCGCAGCGGATCGCGCAGGAAGCGTCCGGTGGTCGAGTGTCGGTTGCGGATCAGATCGTTCACCGTGCCGGCGCCCACCACTTCGCCGCCGAGTACGCCTGCGCCGGGCCCGAGATCGATGACGTGATCGGCGCGGCGTATGGTCTCCTCGTCGTGCTCGACCACCACCAGCGTGTTGCGATGACGGGAGAGCTCGGCCAGAGCGTCGAGCAGGATCTGGTTGTCGCGCGGGTGCAGTCCGATGGTCGGCT
Source organism: Pseudomonadota bacterium (assembly GCA_021817875.1). The sequence goes on along the minus strand of JAKAFQ010000273.1, from coordinate 1,631 downwards.
CATCGAGCACGTAGCACACGCCCTGCAGGTTCGAGCCGAGCTGGGCGGCGAGCCGGATCCGCTGGGCCTCCCCGCCCGAGAGCGTCGGTGCGGAGCGATCGAGCTGCAGATATCCGAGTCCGACGCGCTCGAGAAAGGCGAGGCGCGCGCGGATTTCCGCCATCAGGTCGCGCGCGATCTGCTGTTCGCGGGCAGAGAGCTTCAGCCGAGCGAGCCAGCGCGCGGCGTGCGCCACCGGTTCTGTCGTGAGGTCCGCGATGGACCGGTTGCGGAAGCGGACATTGAGCGCCACGGGGTTCAGTCGCTTCCCCTGGCAGGCCGGACACGGCGCCGGCTCGCCTTCGTACCACTCGTTCCACCAATGCTCCTCGCCGGTCTGCTGCGCGTCGAACCCGTTCATGGCGAGGCCGGTGCCGTAGCAGCTGGCGCACCAGCCGTGCTTCGAATTGAAGGAGAAAAGCCGCGGGTCGGGCTCGGCAAAGCTGTGGCCGCAGGACGGGCATGCCCGCTTGGTGGAAAACACCGTGACGCCCGCGGAGCCGGGCCCCAGCACGTGAACCAGGCCCTTGCCGAAATCGAGCGCGCGCCCCAGCCCCTGGTGCAGATCGAGGTCGGTCCGGGCGCCGATCTCGATCTCGGCCACGGGCAGCTCGATCGTGTGCTCCTTGAAGCGTGAGAGCCGCGGCCACTGTGCGGTCGGAACGCCGATGCCGTCCACGCGCAGGGTCCTGAAGCCCTTCTTGCCCGCCCACTTGGCGAGGTCGGTGTAGTAGCCCTTGCGTGCCACCACCAGCGGCGCGAGCAGCGAGATGCGCCGACCCTTGTACTCGCGCAGCAGACGCGCCGCGATGGATCCGGCGCTCTGCGGCTCGATCGCGACGTCGCAGTCGGGACAGTATTGGACCCCGAGCTTCACGTACAGCAGCCGCAGGAAGTGGTAGATCTCTGTCAGTGTCGCCACCGTGCTCTTGCGTCCGCCGCGGCTGGTGCGCTGCTCGATCGCGACCGTCGGCGGTATGCCGAAGATCGCATCCACATCGGGTCGCGCGGCCGGCTGCACGAACTGGCGCGCATAGGCGTTCAGCGACTCGAGATACCGCCGCTGGCCCTCATTGAACAGGATGTCGAACGCAAGGGTCGACTTGCCAGAGCCCGACACGCCGGTGACGACGGTGAAGCGGTTTCTCGGGATCTGCACGTCGATGTTCTTGAGGTTGTGTTCCCGGGCGTGATGCACGACGATCGCATCGCGCACGCCATGAGTGTCGCTGGCGTAGCGGTTTCGGGGCTCGGCGACTTCAGCGGCCGTGGCCGGCGGCGCCGCAGCGTTTCCGCCGGACAGCGCCCGTTCGTAATCGAGGAGCGCCCTGCCGGTGTGTGAGTCCGGATGGCGACGCACCTGTGCCGGCGTGCCGGCGCAGACGATCCCGCCACCCCGCTCGCCGCCTTCGGGGCCGAGGTCGATGACCCAGTCGCAGGCGCGGATCACATCGAGGTTGTGCTCGATGACCAGCAGCGAGTGGCCGGCGGCGAGAAGCTTGCGAAACGCCAGCAGCAGCCGCGCCACGTCCTGGAAATGCAGCCCCGTCGTGGGCTCGTCGAACAGGAAAAGCTTGCCCTTGTGGGTGATG
>JAKAFQ010000272.1 GCA_021817875.1 Pseudomonadota bacterium | reverse complement strand
ATCCTCTGGGCACTGACCCTCTCGGTGACCATCAAGTACGTCACCATCATCATGCGCGCCGACAACGAGGGCGAGGGCGGCATTCTCGCCATGTTCGCGCTGGCTCAGCGGCATTGCGTCGCGGGAAGCCTGTGGGGACGGATGGTGGTATGGCTGGCGCTCGCCGGGACAGCGTTCTTCTTCTGCGACTCGCTGATCACCCCGGCGATCTCGGTGCTGAGCGCCGTGGAAGGCGTGCAGGTCCTCGACCCGAGCTTCAAGCACGCGGTGATCCCGATCACCGTCGGCGTCATCGTCGGACTGTTCGCCTACCAGCGTCGCGGCACGGCCAAGGTCGGCGCCCTGTTCGGCCCCGTCATGATCGTGTGGTTCCTGACGCTGGCATACACGGGCGCCGAGGCGATCCGCCTGGACCCCGTGGTGCTGTACGCGATCAATCCGCTCTACGGCATCGAGCTGCTCCTGCAGCGTCCGGCGTCCTCGCTCGGCATCATCGGCGCGGTGTTCCTCGCCATGACCGGCGGTGAGGCGCTCTATGCCGACATGGGCCACTTCGGCAAGGAGCCGGTGCGCATCGCGTGGTTCCTGCTCGTCTGGCCGGCACTGCTGCTCAACTACTTCGGCCAGGGCGCGCTGCAGCTCTCGCGCGGACGCGTCGTGCCGCTGACCCTTTACTTCATGGTCTCGCCCACGGCGCTGCCGTGGATGGTCATGCTCGCCACCGCGGCCACCGTCATCGCCTCGCAGGCGGTCATCTCCGGGACCTACTCCATGGCGCGCCAGGCGGTGCAGCTCGACCTGCTGCCGCGGATCCGGGTGCTGCAGACCTCCGCCACGGAGTTGGGACAGATCTACGTGCCCGCCGTCAACTGGCTGGTGTGCCTCGCGGTCATCGGCTTCGTCGTCGGCTTCGGCTCCTCGGCCGCGCTCGCCGGCGCCTATGGCGCGGCCGTCGTGGGCACCATGCTGATCACGACCATCCTCGGGGCCTTCGTCGCGCTCGACCAGTGGAACTGGCCCAAGGGGGCGGTGGGACTGGTGTTCGGCCTGCTGTTCGTGGTCGACGCGGTCTTCGTCGTCGGCAACATGACCAAGGTGCCGAACGGCGGCTGGATTCCGCTGGCGCTCGCGGCCGTGGTGTTCATGGGATTCGCGACCTGGCGCAGCGGCCGGATCGAGCTGCGCGCGGCGCTCGCCCGGCAGGCGGTGCCGCGCGGCGAACTGGCGAAGCTGCTCGACGGCGCGCAGCGCGTGCCCGGCACGGCCGTGTTTCTCGCCAGCACGCCCGACCTGGTGCCCTCGGCGCTGATCCGCAACCTCGAGCACAACCACATCGTGCACGAGCGGCTCATCATCCTCAACCTGGAGATCACGCGCACTCCGCGCCAGGACCCGGCGCATCGGGTCGACATCGACGAGGTGCTGCCGGCGGTGTACCTGGTGACGGCGCGCTTCGGCTTCATGGAAACACCCGATGTCGGCGAGGCGCTCAAGGCTTGTCGCACCAGGGGACTGAAGGTGTTCATGGACGAAAGCTCGTTCTTCGTCGGAATGCACGTGGTGCGCGCCCGGGCGCCGCCGGGCTGGCGGGGACTGCAGCGAAGCCTCTTTGCGCGCATGCAGCGTCACAGCACCCAGGCGGCCGAGTTCTTCCGCATGCCGTCCCGCGGCGTGGTGGTTTTGAACACGGTCGTCGAGATCTAGCCCGCGTCATTCATGAACGATTCGGTGAGAGCAGCTTGGCAGGGCGTCCCGGGGCGGGTGCTCACCCGATGCCCTCAGCCTGTGCCTCGGAGCGGGGCCGCGCCGCGTCAGTCGGCCGTGTCCGTGCCGCGGCGCGCAACCGCTCTGCCGCCCGGCCCGGGCCTGCCCACGCGATGAGCGTGCTGCGCCAGCCGCTCGTCTCGCTGATCGTCGCCATGGCGGAAAACGGCTGCATCGGCCGCGACAACCGCCTGCCCTGGCGGCTGCCCGAGGACCTGCGGCGGTTCAAGGCCGTGACACTCGGCAAACCGGTGTTGATGGGGCGCAGGACCTTCGAATCCATCGGCAGGCCGCTGCCCGGCCGGCAGAACCTGGTGTTGACGCGCGATCGGAGCTGGCGCGCCGCAGGGGTCCTGGCCGTCCATTCCCTGGGCCAGGCGCTCGGCTGCGCGCGCAACGCCACCGAGCTGGTCGGCATCGGCGGGGCGGAAGTCTACCGTCTGCTGATGCCCTTCGCGCGCCGCATCTACCTGACGCTGGTGCACGCCGACATCGAGGGCGACACGTTCTTCCCGGCGCTCGACCCCACCCAATGGGCCGACGTCGAGTGCCACCGCCAGCCGGCGGACGAACGCAACCCGTACGCGCTCACCTTCATGACGCTCGAGCGCAAGAGCGACCCGCAGGCCCCTGGGGCGTATTAGCCGCCGCCGCGGCGGTCGGCCCCGGAACAACTGCGCGGCCGCGATGGCGCCGGACGCGTGCCGCGCCCTGTCTAATCGATGGCCTTGGCGAGCGCCTCGGCGAAATACGGGATGTTCTCGTGCCGCAGGCCGGCGATATTGATGCGACTGTCGTCGGTCATGTACACGTGGTGCTGGTCACGCAGCCTGCGCACCGTTTCCGGGTCGATCCCCAGATAGGAAAACATGCCGCTCTGACGGGCGATGTGGCCGAAGTCCCGGTGCGGGCAGGTCGCGCCCAGCGCCCGCACCGTCTCGGCACGCAGTTGCCGGATCCGCTCGCGCATGGACGTGAGCTCCTGTTCCCAGCGCGCGCGCAGGCCGGTGCCGAGGATCTGCGCGACGATGGCCGCGCCATGGTCGGGCGGCATCGAATACAGGCCGCGCGCGATGCGCACCAGGTGCGTCAGTGCGGCCTCGGCCGCCGTGCGTGTCTCGCCCAGAGCGAGCAACGCCCCGACACGCTCGCGGTACAGGCCAAAATTCTTCGAGGCCGACACGGCGACCAGCGCCTCCGGGAGCTCGGCGCACAGCAGCCGCGGTCCGAACGCGTCCTCGGCGAGTCCCCGGCCGAATCCCTGGTAGGCGATGTCGATGAACGGCAGCAGCGATCGGCGCCGGATGAGCGCCAGGACCTCCCGCCACTGTCCCTCATCGAGATCGGCGCCCGTCGGGTTGTGGCACGAGGCGTGCAACAGCACGACGGTGCGCGCCGGCAGGGCATCGAGCGCATGCATCATCGCCTCGAAGGCGACCCCGCCCGTGGCGGCATCGAAGTACGGATAACGCTCGAGCTTCAGTCCGCAGTTCGACAGCAGCGGCACGTGGTTGGCCCAGGTGGGCGAGCTGACATAGACGACGGCGCTGGGAGCCGCGGTGCGGATCAACTCTGCGCCCAGGCGCAATGCCCCACAGCCACCCGGCGCTTGAACGATGCTGACGCGACCCGCGGCCAGTGCGGCGTGGTCCTCGCCCAGGACCAGGTGCCCCACGGCGTCGTTGAATGCCGCATTGCCCGCCGGTGCCACATACGTCTTGGTCGTCTGGCGGTCGAGGACCTCCCGCTCGGCCTCGCGCACGGCCTGCATCACCGGCGTCTCGCCGCGCTCGTCCCGGTAGACCCCGACGCCCAGATCCACCTTGCGCGGATCGATGTCGGCACGGAATGCGGCCATCAGACCGAGAATGGAGTCCGGCGCCAGCCGGTCGAGATGCTCAAGCACAGGGATGCTCCTCAGCGCGAATCACGCGCAGCCTGTGCGGAAGTTTACACGGGCGAGGTCACATTTCAGGCATTTCCGGCTTCAAGAAGCTTCCGCGGCCGCCGATACTGAGGACAGCGCCGTGGGCGTGAACCGGCCTGCCCGATGCGGGCGCGAGGCAGACTCCGATTGCCCCGGCGCGACGGAGACTGAGTTCGCCCAGGCCCCGACGCAGCGGACGCCGCGCGCTTTCGGTACATGAGGCAAGGGCAGCGGCCCCCATAGGCCAGCAGCCCCGCCTCGTTAAGGAAGGAAAACAATAGTTTATGGGTTGTCCAGGTCATGGCCTGCCACCGTATGGCAGGGTTTGTCCCCCTCGACCCGTGGCTCTCGCCCGGTGCGCGGCGCGGGGCGATGACCGGCACGCGCGCCTGACCGCGCCGAGCGGGCGCAGCTCGGCCGGCGCCGCGTCCCGCGGGAGCCGGAGCCCGAAGTGATCCAGATCATCGGCAGCGTCATCGTCCTGGCCTGCGTGGCCGTGGGCTTCATGATCGAGGGCGGCAAGCTGCTTGCCCTGTGGCATCCGGCCGAGTTCATCATCATCGTCGGCGCCGCGCTCGGCGCGTTCATCACCAGCAATCCCGTCAAGATTCTCAAGGCCACGATCGCGGACATCCTGGCGCTGATGAAACAGGAGCGCTACGAGCATGACGATTACGTGTCGCTGCTGAAACTGCTCTATGACATCCTGGTGAAGATCCGCAAGGAAGGCCTGATGGCCATCGAGTCGGACCTGGATGCGCCGCACGGCGGGCAGCTGCTCAAGAAATATCCCCAGATCGCCCACGATCATCATCTGCGCCAGTTCATCACCGACAGCCTGCGCCTGATGGTGACCGGCAATCTCGATCCGCACGAATTCGAAAGCCTGCTCGACCAGGAGCTCGAGACCTTTCAGCAGGAGATCCATGAGCCGGCGCACGCGGTGCAGCGCCTCGCGGACTCCCTGCCCGGCTTCGGCATCGTGGCTGCCGTGCTCGGCATCGTCAACACCATGGCTTCGATCGCGGGAGCCGATACCTCGTCCATCGGGGCCCGCGTGGCGAGCGCGCTGGTCGGCACGTTCCTCGGCATCCTGATCTCCTACGGCTTTGCCGGACCGCTCGCCGCGGCCATGGCGCACGCCGCCAACGATGAAGCCAAGGCCTTCGAGCTGGTGAAGATGGCCCTGGTCGCGAGCGTGCGCGGCTATGTGCCGGCGATGGCCATCGAGTTCTCGCGCAAGCTGCTCTTCAGCGACGTCCGTCCGAGCTTCGCCGACCTCGAGACCCAGTTGAAGGGCAAAGGCAAACCCGGCGCGGCCAAGGCGGCTGCCGCGGCGGGCGCGGCGCCCGCCGGCGCGGCCAAGGCGAGCACCTGATGGCGGCCAAGAACGACGAGCGGCCGCTGATCGTCGTCAAGCGCCGCAAGAAAGGCGGCGATGCGCACCACGGCGGGGTGTGGAAAATCGCCTACGCCGACTTCGTCACCGCCATGATGGCGTTCTTCCTGGTGATGTGGATCGTCACGGCCGTCAACAAACAGGAACGGGCCGCCATCTACAATTACTTCAAGAACCCGAGCATGCAGCCCGGCCACAGCGTCGCACCGGCCCCGGGGCCGATGGGTCCGGGCGGCGCCAGCACCAGCCCGATCAATCTCGGCGGCGGCCTGAATGCCATGCGCTCACAGGCGAGCCAGGTCGTCGACCTGGAATCGCCGGCGAGCGCTCACGCTCCTGTGTCGAGCGTCCGACAGCAGCAGTCGGCAGCCGCCGCGCAACCTCCCGGCGTGCAGCAGGCCAGAAAGCGCCTGGCCGGCGCCGATCACCGCCGTCTCGAGTCCCTGATGGCCGAGTTGCGCAAGGCCGTGAACAAAAGCCAGGCGCTGAAGCCGTTCAAGAACCAGTTGCTGCTCGACATCACCCCACGGGGAGTGCGCATCCAGATCGTGGACGCGAAGAACCGGCCGATGTTCGATCTGGGCAGCGCGACGCTGCGCGGCTACACGCGCAGGATCCTCATGACGCTGGCGCCGTACCTGAACTCCGTGCCCAACCAGATCAGCATCATCGGCCACACCGACGCGCGGCCCTATCCCGGCGGCAACCATTACACCAACTGGGAACTGTCGGCGGACCGGGCCAATGCCGCGCGCCGGGCTCTCGTGGAGGGCGGCCTCGCGCACGGCAAGATCGCCCGGGTCGTGGGCCTCGCGTCCACGGTGCTGTTCGACAAGGTCAATCCATACGACCCGATCAATCGTCGCATCAGCATCATCGTCATGACCCACCGGGAGGCCGAGGAGGCGTTGCGCGCCGATACGGCCTCGGGCACGCCCCCGCGGCAGAGCCCGCCCGCCGCTGCGCCCGCCGGGCCGCCCG
>JAKAFQ010000271.1 GCA_021817875.1 Pseudomonadota bacterium | reverse complement strand
ATGCCGCTGCTGCTGCGGTACTTCACGCTGGTCAATCCGCTGCGTTACGCTATAGACCTCGCGGAGCGGGTTTATCTGGAGGGCGCGGGCCTCGCGCTGCTGTGGCCCGACATCTGGCCGCTCGCGCTGAGCGCCGCGCTGGCGCTGGGCGCCGCCTCATGGATGTTCCGCCACCGTTTGCAATGATCGACACCGCCATAGGGAATCCCGCATGCCTCGCCCGCTTTCGACACCGCTCCCGCCCCTGGCGGCCGCTGCGCTCGCGCTGCTTCTCGCGAGCTGCGCCGTAGGGCCGAATTTCGTCCGGCCGAAGCCGGACGTGCCGGCGCATTGGTCGGCGACCGCCCGGCGCGACGGCCACGAGGGTCGCTCGCACGTCAGTGCCCGCGAGCCGCGCACGCTGCAGTGGTGGTCGGTCTTCCACGATCCGCTGCTCACCTCGCTCGTGACCCAGTCCGCCGAACAGAATCTCGACGTGCGCCAGGCGGCGCTGCGCATCGAGGAGGCACAGGCCGAGACCGCGGTGCTCGCCGGCGGGCTGTGGCCGAGCTTCTCGGCGAACGCCTCCTGGGCGCGCCAGCGCATCAGCACCAACACGCCGAATGGCTTCTTGTTCAGCGGCAAGTTCCCGGGGCTTCCGCCCACGATCACCGATCCGTACAACCAGTACCAGCTCGGTCTCGGCGCATCCTGGGGGCTCGATCTTTTCGGTGCGACGCGCCGCGCGATCGAAGCGGCCAACGCGCGCACGCAGGCGAGCGTGGACCGCGGCCGCGAGGTGCTGCTCACGATGGTGAGCAACGTCGCGCAGACTTACATCGGTCTGCGGGGCGCACAGCTGCGGCTCGCCCTTCTGCGGCGCAGCCTCGCCACCGAGCGCGGCCTGCTGCAGCTGACACGCGACCGGTATACCGCCGGCCTCACGTCAGACCTGGACGTGCAGAACGCTTCGGCGGAGCTCAACACGACCCGGGCGCAGCTGCCGCTCGCCCGCCAGGCGATCACCGTCGATATCAATCAACTGGGCGAGCTGATGGCCAAACCGCCCGAGGCGCTGCGTCACGAGCTCGCCCAGGCGCGGCCGGTGCCGCCGGTGCCGCCGCTCGTGCCGATCGGGCTGCCGTCGGATCTGATCCGGCGCCGCCCGGACATCCGTGCCGCGGAGGCGGACCTGCACGCCGCCACGGCGCAGATCGGCGTCGCGATCGCCGATTACTTTCCGCGCCTGACGCTCACCGCCACGGGCGGATACCAGTCGCAGGGACTGGGGCAGCTGATCGAGGCGGCCAGCCACTTCGCCTCCCTCGGCCCGGTGATCGAGCTACCCATATTCCAGGGGGGACGGATCCGCGCGACGGTGCACCTCAGGCGACTGCAGGCGAGGGAAGCGGCGGTCGTCTACGCGCGTACCGTGCTCGGGGCGCTCACTCAGGTCGAGGATGCCATGGCGGCCTATGGCGCCGACCAGGCCCGGCGGGTGTCCCTGCAGGCCGCGGTGAGCGCGAGCCGCCGCGCTTTGACGCTGGCGCGGCAGCGCTACGAGAGCGGCGTGGCGAGCTTCATCGTGGTGCTCGACGCGGAACGGACCGAGGAACAGTCCGAGCTCGCCCTGGCCGATGCCACCACCGCGGTATCGCTCGACCTGGTACGGCTCTACCAGGGGCTCGGGGGCGGCTGGCAGGTTGGCGCGCCCGCGGCCAGGCGCTTCGGCGCGGGTTGACCGGGCGCGGCAGTCTCGCTGCAGAGCGCGCCTGTGCCGGCTGCGGCGCACAATCGCGCCCGCCGCGCAGGGTGTCGAGCGATGCGATGACTGGCGGTGGGGCCCGGGGTATACAGGGTGACAATTTCTTCATTCTGCCTCGCGATACGCCCAGAGGACGCATCATCATGGCTGCCCAGCCCATAGAGGTCATCAGTCAGCACCGCTGCTTCGGCGGCACGGTCGGGTTTTACCGCCACGAGGCCGCGAGCACCGCCTGTCCCATGCGGTTCTCGGTGTTCACGCCGCCGCGCGCCTCGAGCGGCCGCGTGCCGGTGCTGTACTGCCTCGCGGGCCTGACCTGCACCGAGGAGACCTTCATGATCAAGGCCGGCGCGCAGCGCGTGGCGGCCGAGCTCGGCCTGATGCTGGTGACGTCCGACACCAGCCCCCGGGGGCTCAACCTGCCGGGCGAGAGCGACTCGTGGGACTTCGGTGTGGCCGCCGGGTTCTACGTCGATGCGACGCAGGAGCCCTGGTCGCGCCACTACCGCATGTACACCTATGTCACGCAGGAGCTGCGCTCGATCATCGAGGGGCATTTCCCGGCGGATCGGGAGCGCACCGGCATACTGGGGCATTCCATGGGGGGGCACGGCGCGCTCATGATCGCGCTGCGCAATCCTGACCGGTACCGGTCGGTGTCGGCATTCGCGCCGATCTCCGCGCCGCGCCAATGTCCCTGGGGCCAGAAGGCCTTCAGCGGCTATCTCGGTCCGGACCGGGGCCAGTGGGCCGCCTATGATTCCACCGAGCTCGCCGCCGGGGTGCGCGACGCGGCGAGCCGTCCGCCGATCCTGGTCGACCAGGGTCTCGCCGACCAGTTTCTGCCGGCGCAGCTGCACCCGCACCTGTTGGAGGAGGCGTGCCGCAAGTCAGGGCTGAGGCTGACGCTGCGCCGTCACGAGGGTTATGATCACGGCTATTACTGCATCTCGAGCTTCATCGAGGAGCACCTTCGGCATCACGCGGGGCTGCTGAAGGGTTAGTGCCTGCGCCGCGCGACGTGGCGCATCCGGCCGCGGCTCGGCTGCAGGCAGGCGCGCAGCGGCGGCTGCGTGCCAAAAATCGAACATCGTCTGAGCATTTGCGACCACCGGGCGCCGCCGCCGCGAGCAGGCGCCCGGCAGGTCGTATACTGTCGGTGCTATGCAGACGCTTTCTTCGGAACAAGGTGAGGCCATACGCCGGATCGTGGCCGAACTCAGAGACCGTCCGGGACCGTTGCTCGAGGTGCTGCACGGGATACAGGCGGCGCTCGGCCACGTGCCCGGCGAGGCGATCCCACTGGTGGCCGAGGGGTTGAATCTCTCCCGTGCCGAAGTGCACGGTGTCGTCACGTTCTATCACCACTTCCGCAGCGCTCCTGCGGGCCGGCACGTGCTGCAGGTGTGCCGCGCCGAGTCCTGCCAGGCCATGGGGGCCGAGGCGCTCGCCGAGCATGCGCGGCGGCGTCTGGGCGTTGATTTTCACCACAGCACTCCGGACGGTCATTTCTCGCTCGAGCCGGTGTACTGCCTCGGCAACTGCGCCTGCTCGCCTGCCGTGATGATCGACGGCGAGCTGCACGGCCGGGTCACGCCCGAGCGCCTCGATGCGCTGCTCGCCGAGGCGGCAGACGCCCCGGAGCGATCATGACGGACGCGCAGGCGCCAAGGGACCCGGTGCGGCTGTATGTCCCCGGCGATGCGGCGGCGCTGTCGCTCGGCGCCGAAGCGGTCTGTCGGGCCATCGGCGCCGAGGCGGCCCGCAGGGGCGTCGAAGTGCATCTGGTGCGCAACGGCTCGCGCGGCGCGTACTGGCTCGAGCCTCTGGTCGAAGTGGCCACCGCCGCCGGCCGGGTCGCCTATGGCCCGGTGAGTGCCTCCGATGTGTCCGGACTGTTCGAGGCCGGCTGGCTCGAGGGCGGCTCGCACCGGCTGCGCCAGGGCGATGCCGACGCCCTGCCGTGGTTCGCCGGCCAGCAACGGCTCACGTTCGCTCGGGTCGGGCGCATCGACCCGCTCAGCCTCACCGATTATCTCGCTCATGGCGGCTACCAGGGGCTGCGTCGGGCGCTGTCGATGAGTCCGCCGGACATCGTGCAGACCCTCATCGACTCGGGTCTGCGCGGGCGCGGCGGCGCGGCGTTTCCGACCGGCATCAAATGGAAGACCGTGCTCGAGCAGCCGGCCGGCCCGAAATATGTGACCTGCAACGCCGACGAGGGGGATTCGGGCACCTTCGCCGATCGGATGCTGATGGAGGGCGATCCGTTCAGCCTCATCGAGGGCATGACCCTCGCGGGGCTCGCCACCGGCGCCACCCGCGGCTACATCTATCTTCGCGTCGAGTATCCACACGCCCACCGGACGCTGACCCGGGCCATCTCGAACGCCTATCAGGCCGGCTACCTGGGCGCGGATGTCCTCGGCAGCGGCCAGCGTTTCGATCTCGAGGTGCGTCTCGGCGCCGGAGCCTATATCTGCGGCGAGGAAACCTCGATGCTCGAGAGCCTGGAGGGCCGGCGCGGCGAGGTGCGCGTGCGCCCGCCGCTGCCTGCCGTCAGGGGGTTGTTCGGACGGCCGACGATCGTCAACAACGTGATCACCCTGGCGACGGTACCGTCCATCGTGCACCAGGGGGCGCAATCCTATGCCGCCTACGGCACGGGCAGGTCGCGCGGCACGCTGCCGATCCAGCTGGCCGGGAACATCCGGCGCGCGGGACTGGTCGAGCGGGCCTTCGGCCTCAGCCTGCGTGAGCTGCTGTACGAGTATGGCGGGGGCTCGGCCTCGGGCCGTCCGATCCGCGCGGTGCAGGTCGGCGGGCCTCTCGGGGCCTACGTGCCGGCATCCCAGTTCGACACGCTGATCGACTACGAGGCGCTCGCCGGGATCGGGGCGATGCTCGGGCACGGCGGCATCGTCGTGTTCGACGATACGGTGGACATGGCCCGCATGGCCCGCTATGCGCTGGAGTTCTGCGCCATCGAGTCCTGCGGCAAGTGCACACCGTGTCGCATCGGCTCGACGCGCGGCGTGGAAATCGTCGACCGTATCCTCGCCGGCCAGGATCCGCAGGACGCGGTGCGCCGCCTCGAGCAGCTGTGCGAGGTGATGGTGCAGGGCTCGCTGTGCGGTCTCGGCGGCATGGCGCCGTTTCCCGTGCAGAGCGCGCTGAAACATTTCCGCGCGGACTTCACCGCGAGGGCATCGCGTTGACCCTGACTGATCTGTGCGGCGCACCGCGCCGTATGCGCATCGGGGCCGCTCAGGCGGACCCGGTGGATTGCGAGCGCCGCGCGCACCAGGAGGCTGTCTGACATGTTCGCCATTGACTACCGCGATTGCGGCACCGCGCTGCCCGCCGATGCGGGCGCGCCGGTCACCGTCGAGATCGACGGCACGAGCGTGACCGTGCCCGAGGGCACCTCGGTCATGCGGGCCGCCGCGCTCGCCGGGGTGCAGGTGCCCAAACTCTGCGCCACCGACACCCTGAAGGCCTTCGGTTCCTGCCGGATGTGTCTGGTCGAGATCGAAGGGCGCAAGGGCTATCCGGCCTCCTGCACCACCACCGTGGCCGCGGGCATGAAGGTCCGCACCGGCTCGGAGAAGCTCGATGAGCTGCGCCGCGGTGTGCTCGATCTGTATCTGTCGGACCTCTCGCCCGATTGGGCCGCCTCGGCGGCGAGCCGGCACAGCGAGCTCGAGAGCGTTGCCCGCAGGGTTGGTCTCGAGCGTACGACATATGAGCCCGAGGGGCGGCGCAGGTCCGCGGCGGCCGACGCCAGCAATCCCTATTTCGTGTTCGATCCGCAGTACTGCATCGTCTGCTCGCGCTGCGTGCGCGCCTGCGAGGACATCCAGGGCACCTTCGCCCTCACGGTCCAGGGCCGCGGCTTCGACTCGAAGATCGCGGCGAGCCAGGACCAGCCGTTCCTCGAGTCCGAGTGCGTGTCCTGCGGCGCCTGCGTGGAGGCCTGTCCGACCCCGGCGCTGAGCGAGAAATCCCTCCTGCGCTGCGGTCAGCCCGAGCGCACGGTCAGCACCACCTGCGCGTACTGCGGCGTCGGCTGCAGCTTCAAGGCGGAGGTCCGCGGCAGCGGCGCGGCGACGGAAGTGGTGCGCATGGTGCCGAACCGCGAGGGGGATGCCAACCACGGGCATGCCTGCGTCAAGGGGCGGTTCGCCTACGGCTATGCCCTGCATCCGGAGCGGCAGCTCAAACCGATGCTGCGCAAGAGCATCCAGGACGAGTGGCGCGTGGTGTCCTGGGAGGAGGCGATCGGCCATGCGGCCAGCGAGATCCGCCGCATCCAGACGCAGTACGGCCGCGACTCGGTGGGCGGCATCACCTCCTCGCGCTGCTCCAACGAGGAGACCTACCTGGTGCAGAAGCCGCAGCGCGCCGC
>JAKAFQ010000270.1 GCA_021817875.1 Pseudomonadota bacterium | reverse complement strand
CCACTCTCCGAGCTGCAGGTCGCGCATGGCGTCGAGCAGCTGCTGGTGCGTGAGCTTCGCGCCGTCGGGCCACCAGACGTGGCACAGGATCTCCCGGCCGAGCACGTCCCGCACCATGCCGAGGCCCGCGGCGATGTCCTGCGGCGTCAGCTCGGGGATGCCACCCGATCCGATCTCGTACTGCGACTGCTTGGGGTTCAGCCGCGCGAGCAGCTTGCGGACGTCAGTCATAGGCCCTCCACGGCCAGCTCCCCACAGGGCAGCGCATAGACGAGCTGGCCGCGCCAAGTGCGGACTGGCGCGAACTCCCGGATCCGTTTGTTGGCCGTTCGCCGGAGCGCAACCGGCGCCTCGATCTCGTAGCCACGCCACGTAGTGCGCAGGTGCGGTACAAATCCCTCCACGGTCTCAGTGCCCAGCATGCTCATGCAGCCTCCAGCGTGATCTCCAAACGGGGACTGGCGCGGTCGATACCGCCGCGCCGGATGTGCAAGTCCACGATCTGGCTGTCGTCCTCGTAGACGCGGGCAGCCGCCAGCGCGTCCTGGGTGGCTTTCAGCAGGTTGTCCAGATCGCGGCGCCGCGCGTCCGGCATCCATGCAACGATGCGCAACGCGACGGTCTGCCGGCCAAACGTGTGCACGCACTGGCGCAGGCATTCGATCCCGACGAGTCGCCGGTACGCCCTCCCCTCGCGCGAGATCAGCGTGCGCCCTTTCCACTGCCGCCAGAGGCGGTTGGTGGACGGCGGGTAAGGGAGCGTGAGGCGCGCGCCGGTCATGCGATCAACCTTCCCTGCCGCTGCGCGTCCTCGATGCGGCGGCAGGCGATGTCGAATCGCTCACGATCTTTCTCAATCCCTACAAACTTCCGGCCCAGCTCAACTGCCGCAACTCCCGTTGTTCCAGAACCCATGAACGGGTCTGCAACCGTCTCCCCGTATGTCGTGAAGTCGGAAACGAAGGCGCGAGCCAGTGCAATTGGCTTCTGCGTTGACACCTCGGCGCTATCCATGACAGGAAACGTCCAGACGCCACTACCACCCCCACGGTTCCAAGCCTTTTTGCGCTCTCCGGCATGAAGAATTAGGACGGTCTCAAACCCCTGTCCGGGGCGGTCGGCGCTAATCTGCGGCATGGGATTTGGTTTGAACCATGCGCCCAGCCTCACGAATTCCGGCAAGTCGAATGCCAACCGCGCATGACGGTAATCGCAGGTGGCCACACACCATCCATAGGCCGCCGCCAGCCATTGCCGCACGCAGGTATTGAAGTCCTCGTCTGTCAGGGCCTCGAACGTGACAAGCGCCGTTCCATGAACCTTTCCCTTGTTGGTCTTTGCCATCTTGTGCGTGCGCTCGCTATACGGCGGATCAGTAATCACCGCGTCCACCTTGGGCAGCGTCGGCAGAATATCCATGCAGTCGGCTAGGTAAAGCGTCGCATTGCCGATCACCTCTTTGCGCTGGTAGCTCATGCGCTTTCCCTCAGCAGCAGCGTGCGGAATACGCCCTCGGCGTGCGCTAGCCTCACGTCTTCGCGCGTGTAGCCTGGTGGCCTCGCCATGCGGCCATCGACCACCGCGTGGCAGTTGGCGCAGCCGAACGCGCCGAGAATGTCGGGCGACTTGAGGCCCATGCCGGACACGCCGGGCAGCGGGTAGTGGCACAGGACGGTCGTGGCCGCGTCGTGCAGGCATCCCGGCAGACGGATCAGACACGGCTGTCCCTTCGCGGCTTGGCGTGCTGGCGTGGTCTTGTGCCGCGTCCTCATGCGCACCTGCGACGGCTTGAGCGGCGTCTTGCGCTGGATCGGTGAGCGTTTCATGCCGCCATTCCTCTTTGCGCGCTGGCATAGACCAGCAACAGGCAATCAACCGGCGAGACATGCTTCGCGCCCTGAAATCGAGGCTTCGGGCTGAAAAACCTCACGGTTGCGCCCAGCTCTAGGGCACGGTGAAACCATTTGCAGTTGGTCCGCGCTGGCACCAACAAGACGGCCACTTCTGCGTCTGGCATCTGCTCCACGAAGGGCCGCACGTTTGACCATGGTGGGTTGCAGAAAACTCGCTGCCCGTGCCATGGAATCGGGTTCGCTGCCGTGGACGCAAGCGGGAGCAGCCCATTACTGGGCTCGGAAGCTCCGTCCATCGTGAACCTGTACTCAGCGTGCAGGGACTCAAACAACGCCAATGGCGTGCGCCAGTTCTGTGTGCGCTTGCCGCCGTACCATTCAACATAGGCGCTCATGCCGCCACCCGCTCGGCCCACAGCGGATCGGGGTCCGGCACGTCGATGCCGTACTCAGCCGCTGTCCGCTGGATGAAGTCGTAGAACCGCGCCATGGTCGCGGCGTCGATCACGTCCCGTTCGCCGCGTTCGTTCCGCGTCGTCGTGCGCACCGGGCGACGATGGCCCATGGGTCCGGTCGTCCAGCCCCAGAAGTCGCCGCAGAAGTCGCGGTGAAGCTGCTCGCGCTCCTTCTCGCCTTCGAGCCCGGACGCCGCCATGATCGCGGCATAGGCCACGCCGAACACGGCAGCGTTCTGGTCCAGCGACCGCTCCTTGCGTAATTCCTTGATCTCGATGCGCCAGGACTTGCTGGGCGGCAGCCGGTCGATAAAGGCGTGCAGGTTTGCGCGCACGAGGTCGCGCCGATGGTCGCCTTTGTGCAGGGCGTAGGTCTGGCTCATGCGGCCTCCCCGCGATACAGGTCAGTCACGCGCATGCACTCGCCGGACCAGGCGACCCAGACCGAGCCGGTCGGCCCGTGGCGATTTTTGTCGATCACGATCTGCAGCTTGCCGGCGTCCGGCGAGTGAGGGTCGTAGTAGTCGGGCCGGTACAGCAGCGCGACCTGATCGGCCTCCTTCTCGATCTCGCTGGAGTCCGAAAGGTCCGACATGCGCGGGATCTTGATGGCCCTCTCCTCGACGGACCGGGAGACCTGCGACAGCGCCACGATGGCAATCTCCAGCTCGCGCGCGAGGTTCTTCAGCGCCCGGATGTTTGAGCCGACCTTCTCGTGGCGCTTGTCACCTTCGCCATCCGCAAGGCGCTGCAGGTAGTCGATGTAGAGCGCCTTGATCCCGTGCTTCAGCTTCCACTTGCGCGCCACGCGGGCAATCTCGGCCACTGACGGGCTGCTCCGGTCGTACCAGTGCGCCGTGGCCGACGCGAGGCCAGTGACCGCATTGCTGACCCGTGGCCACGCCTCCTCGGGAATCGCGCCGGATCGCATGGACGAGACCGGCTGCGACGAACGCAGGCTGACGAGGCGCTGGCCCATCTGCAGGACCGGCTGCTCGGCGCTGAAGATGCCGATGGGGACGCCAGCCGCCGAAGCGGCGTCCGCCAGATTGAGCAGGAACGCCGTCTTGCCCATCGCGGCGCGCCCCCCGATCACGATCAGGTCTGATGCATGGAGGCCGCCCAGTTTGCTGTCCAGCTCGCGCAGGCCCGTGGTGACGCCGGGAAGTGCTCCCTTGTGCGTCACGGCCTCGACCAGGGCAGCTTGCACGGCCGTGGCAACGTCGCGGCTCGTGTGCTCGTAGCGGCGATCCTCGGCATGCAGCTCAAGCAGCCGAGTCACCGCGGCGTCGACGTCGGCCTGATCCTTGGCCTCCTGAAGCGCCAAGCCAATCTCCGAGGCGATGCGCAGGCGCCATCCCTGCATGACCTGCCGGGCATACGCCGGCGCGTTGGCTGGACTGAGGAAGTGGTCCGAGACGAGCTTGGCGGCGTGCGCTGACTCCGCTTGGGTCGCGCCGTTGCGCACCATCCAGTCGGAAATGGTCAGCGCGTCAACGGGTTCTCCGGCTGCCTCAAGCTGCCTGTAGGCCCTGAGCGTGTCCGCGTTGGCCTCGACCATCAGGTGCTCGGGCTGTACCGCGATGTCCGAGCACTCCCTTGGCGCGAGGATCAAGCACGCCAGGAGTGCCGACTCGATCTCGATCAGGGATTGCCTCATAGCGGCCTCAGTGCAGCAGGGGAGGGATGGTCGACGCGCACGGGGCGCTGGGTGTCACGTTGGGGTGATCGCTCCCACGTTCGGACAGCGGCGCGCCAGTCGCGCATGCGGCTCTTGCCGACATGCCAGCCGTTCGCTGCGTAGTGGTCGACGAAAGCCTGTGGATCGATTGCGGACCCTCGCTCGCGGATGTATGCGGCTACCTCGTTGACCGTAGGCTTCACGAACGCAGGCGAGCGCTTGCGCTCGGGAGAATCCTCGAGTCGAGGATTCGATTCCCCTCTACTCCCTTCCCTTCCCTTCCCTTCCCTTCCTAGGCTGGGATTTTCCGAAACCTCGATGGAGTCTCGCGAAGCCTCGCGAGTGTCATCGTCGATGCCGGGATGCTGGGGCTTGCTGGGCTTGTCGATCTTCTGGTGCCTTGCCCACTGCGTGATCTGTAGATACTGCGAGCCGGATGCCTCGTAAAGCCTTATGCAGCCTTCATCTTGAAGCTCATTGAGCCATGTAGGAACGAGGCTTCCGGCGTCCTCGTCGTAGGGGAAAAGAAGGCTCGCGAGCATTCGCGAATGTGCGCGAGCCCTCCCGTGATCGTCGGCAATCGTCCAAAGGAGGATGAAAAGCAGCCGCGCGTCGCGCGAAACCTTCCCCATGCTCTCGGATTGTGGAAACTCGGGCTTGATGGTGCGGATCCGGGCCATTTAGATCGCGTCCTGAAGATCGTCCCGTAGGCCGCAGGCGCCAACCGGAGGACGAGCCGGCTGTCCAGCGGGGATCAATCCGCTGTTAGGCGCTGCGAAAAGGTCCGGCTCGCGCCGGTAGAAGGTCGCCTGCTCGTCGAGCAAGCGCTGGTATTCGCGGTCCGTGACGCCGTAGGTCAGCGCCTCGCGAATCTTCGCGAGGGAGTGCAGACCGATCAGCGTCGGGCGGCTCAAGCGGCTGCCTCCGTCCGTTCCTCGAAGTCGCTCAGGCGCCGCTGTAGCTCGTCCGCGTCGCGCAGGTGGTCGTGACGCTCAGGGACCGTGTTCGCGTGCGCGGCCTCGTGCTGGTGCCAGTACATCAGCGCCTGCACCTGCTCGGTTCGCAGGGGTAGCCAGATCAGCGTGTTCATGCCCACTCCGTCGTGCCATCGGGGAAAACCTGCACCACGCGGCCATTCGCGTCCCGCGCCACTTCGCGTGCGGGTCGCCGGTGTAGGAATCGGATGCATGTTTCAAGGGTGTCGCGATCCACGACCACGAATGGCGCATCCGGGTCGTAGCGAACTTTCCGGCGCAGGGCACCCCACTGCTTTCCCTGCCTGCTGAGCCATTGCTGAAGGTGTGGAGAGATACGGCGCATTAGTGGCGCTTCCCGCTCTCGATAATGGAAGCTCCGATAGCAAGAAAGCCCCACACAAAGACAAAAACTGCGGAGCAGTCTTGAACGAGCCCTGGCCGCGAACACGCGAGTGCGACCCAAAAAATCGCGAAGACCAATTCACAGTGCTGCCTGGCGGTCATGGCGTCGTCGCCCACAGGATGGCCAGCTCTGCAATCGCGCCGCAGACGCAGACGGCGAGCACGACAATCAGCGCGTCGATCCAGATGGCGTTCCACAGGTTGCGCATGTCACCATCTCCCCAGCACGATCGACGCGAGGCCGATCACGGCTAGCCAAGCGGCGCCGGTGAGGTAGCAGGCAACGGCAATCGGGCGCCATTCGTGCGCGTTGTCGGGCAGCTTCTCCATCAGCGCTTCCCCTTGGTAAGGCCAGCCGCAGCCAGCATCGCGGGCAACTGCTCCGCGAGGCCGGCCTCAAGCGATAGCGTGAGCTGCGCGCTCATGTGGCGACTCCGGGACGGATCGGTCCCGCTGATTCCCGACGCTGTGCGGCACGCTGCCGGCCATGGAAACGCGATGCGTTCACGGGTCAGGCTGCCTTGTCAGTCGTGGTGGTGAGGCCGAGCAGGTCGGCGGCCAAATAGCGGCGCCCTGTCTCGCGCTCGATGGCCAGCGCCATCTCATGGGACAGCCCATTGCGCCCGGTAAACAGGTGCGTGATCGCTTGCCGAGTGCGTCCCATCTTTCGGGCTGCCGCGGATCGGCCGCCCAGATGCTCGATGGCCACGCACAGCAGCGGGAAGTTGAATGTCGCCCTTTTGTCCATGCGGCGACGGTAACGCCATGTTACCCGCGTGTCAAGCCCCGGT
>JAKAFQ010000269.1 GCA_021817875.1 Pseudomonadota bacterium | reverse complement strand
GGTGCGTCCAGGGCGCCTCCGGGTTGACGTGATCCGGCGTGACCGGCGAGACGCCTCCCCAATCATTCACACCCGCCCGGACCAGCGCCGCCAGCGCGCCGGGCTGAAGATTGGGTGGAGCCTGCAGCGACATGTCCGGCCCGAACAGGAGCCGCGCGGCGGCGATCGTCCACAGATGCTCCTCGAGCGCCGGCTCCGGACCGGCGGCCATCCGTGTGCCCGGCTTTGCCCGGAAGTTCTGAATGATGAGCTCCTGCAGGTGTCCGTGGCGCTCGTGGAGCTGACGCAGGGCAAGCAGCGCCTCGAGGCGCTCGCGCCGCGTTTCCCCGATCCCCACCAGAATACCGCTGGTCATCGCGATGCCGAGTTCGCCCGCCGCTGCGAGCGTCGCCAGACGGACGCCGGGACGCTTGTCCGGGGAGCCGAAATGCGGCCCACCGCGTGCACACAACCGCTGCGAAGCGCTCTCGAGCATCAACCCCATCGAGGCGCTCACCGGCCGCAGGCGTCGCAGGTCATCCGCGCTCATGACGCCCGGGTTCAGATGCGGCAGAAGCCCGGTTTGCTCCAGCACGAGGCGGGCGGCATGCCGCAGATAATCGAGCGTGCTGTCCATCCCCATGGCCGCCAGAGCGTGGGCCGCCGTGCGATAGCGCCGCTCCGGCTTGTCGCCGAGCGTGAACAGCGCTTCCTTGCAGCCCGCGGCCCGACCGGCCTCAGCGAGGCGCAGCACCGCCTCCTCGCCGAGATAGGCGCTGCGCAGCTTGCCCGGCGTCTTGGCGAAGGTGCAGTAGTGGCACACGTCGCGGCACAGTTCGGTCAGCGGGATGAATACCTTGCGGGAGTACGTGACGGACTGACCGAACCCCTCGAGCGTGAGCTGCTCTGCGACCGGCGTGAGCGCGGACGACGGGGCGCGCTCGATCAACCCGAGCTCCTGCGGCACGCCGGGCCGGTGGCCGCGCAGCGCGGCGGCGAGCAATGCGTTCAGGCCGGTATCCAGATTACTCATGGAAGTGTCTCACTGCGGATCCACCGAACACTGCGTCGACTGCCGTCCCGGCGCTCAGCCGCCCAGCGCTGCGCGCGCGCGCTGCAAAGACTGCAGCGACTCGCCCGACGGCCGGTATTCCATGCCGATCGCCCCGCGATACCCCTTCGCCTGCAGCACGCCCAGGTAGCGTTTCCAGTCGATCGCGCCGCTGCCGGGCTCGTGCCGCCCGGGCGCGTCCGCGACCTGGACATGACCCACGAGGTGCATGCGGTCGGCGAGCACTGCCTCGGGATCCTCGCCCATGCAGGTCGAGTGATACATGTCGTACAGCAGGCGTACGCGCGGGCTGGCGACTTCCTCGATCATGTCGAGCCCTTCGGGCGTCAGATCAAGGAACACGCCGGGATGGTCCACCCGCGTATTCACCGGTTCAACCAGCAATGTCACGCCGGCGTCTTCGGCCAGCGGCGCGCATTTTTTCAGCACGGAAACCATGGCCGAGTGCTGTTCCGGGCGGCTGCGGCCCGCGATCGTCGGTCCCGAGGCCAGCACCAACGCCGGGGACTTCAGGCGCTGGGCGATCGGCAGACTGTCGCGAACGGCCGTCAGCGTCGCCGCGTCGGCCGCCGGGTCGGTCAGCGTCACGCGTGGCTCGACCAGGAAGCTCGTCAGGGCCACCTTCGTTTCGGCGAGGGTGCGCTCGATGTCGCTCAGCGCCTTGTCCCGCCACATGTGAAATTCGACCGCCTCGAACCCAGCGGCCCGGGCGGCGCGAATCCGCGCGCAGAAGTCGGGATGTTCGGCCTTGAACAGCCACTCGATGCAGGGTGACAGCAGCATTGTCTCTACTCCCGGGTGTGCCCACCCTAAAATTCCAACACTTTGTCTTTCAGCGGAATCGTGACCCGGCCGGTGGCGGCCCACTCCGTTCCGCGCACCAGCAGGCTGATGAGCGCGTCATAGCGGAGCGTGTCGGGGCCGTGGCCGAGCGTGAAGCTGTAGACCCGACCCTTGCCGTAACGGGAGGTCCACACCAACGGATGCTCCTGGTTCATCCCCGACATCTGCGCCAGGCGCTCGGGGCTGAATTGGTCCGGGGGAAACTTCGGACCGGCGAGCGCCGGCGCATAGGCTGCCGCATCGTCATAGCCGGTGACCAGGACGCAGACATCCTTGGTTTTACGGTTCCAGCGCAGGTTCGTGTACATGTCGTCCATGAACGTCCACAGGTACTCCCGCATGCCCCGGGTGATCGGATTGCGGCGGTCGACGACGTGGAGGCGAAAAGCATCGAGCGGCGCCCGGCGGCTCGGCGTCGGCGTCAGACGCAGCGCCGCGCCGGCCAGTTGCTCGAATTGCGGCCAGTCCGGCGCACCCATGATGAACGTGGGATGATAGACGACGATTCCCTTGCCCTGGCGGACGAACTTGAACAGGGCCGCCTCGGCGCGCCTGCCCCAGCGCTCTTCGGCAGGTTCGTCGTAGAACCATCGGCCGCAATAATTCAGCAGCACCACGTCGTAGGGAGCCAGCGTCTGCTCGGTGGCGCCGCGGAACTCCTCGGTGACGCGCACCGTGAACCGTCCCGAATCCTCGAGCATGTTGCGCAGCTCATTGGTGGTTCCCTTCCAATCGTGCTCGAAGCTGTTGCGGCCCGTGATGATCAATGCATTGATCGGCCGGCTACCGGGCCGAAGCGGTGGGCGGATCACCTGCACCGTGGTCGGCATCACGTACGCGGATGGCACGGCCTGTTTACTCTTCATGCATCGCCCTCCAAACGGGCCGCTCACGGCCCGGCCCGGCGCCAAGCCGTCGCGCCGAAGCCCACGACACGCAGGCCGCTACGGCCCGCACGCACACGCGCCTCTGCGCACTCAGGCAGGGCACGACCCCGGACACCTGATGGGGTGGCGGCTGCCTGCTTTCCGACGGAACCCCGCCACTGTTTAGAATTGCTACTCTAATTTAATATAGACCGGCTGCGAAAAGCCGTCAATTCTTCCGCGAGGCGATGCCTGAGGAACGGCGCAGCCCGCGGATACGGCCTGCGGCGGAAACCCCACGCGTCAGGCCGGCACGGGATGCGCCTGCCCGCCGCGGCACGCGCTTCCGCCCCGGCTCCGGCCGCGGCTGGCCCCGGTCGGACCCCAGAGGACCGGAACTCGTTGATTGGAAGCTGAATTCTATTATACAGTAGCCGCGAGGTCGGCGCGTTCGCGACGACCCTCACTTCGGGGGGTAAGACTTGCAGAAGCACACGGATCCCGCGCGCACCGCCGGTGCGGTCCAGGCGTTCGGCCTCATCCTGGCCATGACGCTGCCGGTCACCCCGTTGATCTCGCTGCTGCCGAACCTGCCGCAATTGCTGCGGCACTTCTCGGCGGTCCCCCATGCCGATTTCCTGGTGCCGTCGATCATCACGATCCCCTCGGTACTGATCGCGCTGCTCTCGCCGGTGAGCGGCATCATTGCCGATCGCCTCGGCCGACGGCGCCTGCTGGTCATCGCCAGCCTGGTCTTCGGTGTATTTGCAACGCTGCCCGTCCTGCTCAGTTCCCTGTACGCGGTTCTCGCCTCGTTGTTCGTGGCCGGCGCGGCCGAGGCGTTCATCATGACCTGCGCCAATGCGCTGCTCGGAGACTATTTCCCGCCGGAGCCGCGCAAGCGCTGGCTCGGCGTCCAGGCGAGCCTGGGCTCGGTCCTCGCCACGGCCATCATGCTCTCCGGGGGACTGCTCGGCGGCATCAGCTGGCATGCACCGTTTCTGCTGAACCTGATGGGCTGCGTCGTCTTCGTCTGGCTGCTGCTGTTTACCTGGGAGCCGAGGCTCCAGCCCGAGCCGCGCGAGGGCGGTTCGGTCAGCGCTCCTGCGGCCAGGTTCCAGTGGCGCCCCATGCTGCCCGTCTACGGTCTGTCGATCTTCGCGGGGCTTTTCTACTACTTCCAGATCGAGCTCGGCGTGTTTTTCGCGAACCTGGGTGTCCACACGCCGTTCGCCCTCAGCATCGTCACCACGGTGGCAAGCGTTGGAGTCATTCTGGGCGGGTGGTACATCCACCAGCAGAAGGGACGCAGCGTGACATTCAACATCGGTCTGATCTTCTTCTGCTACGCATTCGGATACATCGGCATCGGACTTTCGCACGGGTACCTGATGGCCTTGCCGTTTGCCCTGGTCTCCCAGGCCGCCAACGGCATGTTCATTCCGACGTACGTCGGCTGGGCACTCGGCAAGCTCGACCCGTCATTCCGTGGCCGCGGCATGGGGCTGTTCATGACCAGCTTCTTCTCGGCGCAGTTTCTCGCCCCGCCGGTTCTGACCCTGGTCGCCCGATCACAAGGGAACAGTGTGCTGGCCGCCCTGGTCGTCGTCGGCGGGGTCAGCGCGATTCTGCTGGTCCTCACCGCCGTGCGGGCACGGGCGCTGCCCGCGCCGGCGCACAGCAACTGAGGCCCGTCTGATCAATCCAGTCCCGGAAGGCACCGACACGGGGAAAGTCCGATGAGATGGCAATCACTGATGGTGGAACTCGGCAAAGCCGCGCCCGAGTTTGATCTGCCGGATGCGCACGGGCATCGGGTCCGCCTGCGGGACGTGCGGGGCGAGCAGGGCCTGCTGGTGGCGTTCATCTGCAATCACTGCCCATTCGTGCAGCACATCATCGGCGGACTCGTCGCATTCGCGAACGATTACGCCCCCAGGGGAATCGGCGCCGTCGCCATCAGCTCCAACGACATCGGGGCGCATCCCGAGGACGACCCGCACCACATGGCGCAGTTCGCCGCCCGGCACGGTTTCCGCTTTCCCTACCTGTACGATGCCTCGCAATCCGTCGCAAAGGACTTTGGCGCCGCCTGCACGCCGGATCTGTTCCTGTATGACGCGCAGGGGCGGCTCTTTTACCGCGGGCAGTTCGATGGCAGCCGCCCGCAGACGGCGCATACCCAGGCTGTCCAGGTGGCGGTCACCGGCGAAGATCTGCGTAACGCCGCCGAGCGCCTGCTCGGGGGAAAAGCGGCGCCGCAGACCCAATTACCCAGCATGGGATGCAGCATGAAGTGGAAGCCCGGAAACGAACCCGACTGGGGGTGAGAGACCCGGGGTAGCCACGCCGGCGCCCGCGCACGGCATTCGCCGCAGCTGGCGCCGCGCCCCCGAAACGGACGCGCTCTGCGTCAACTGCCTAAAGCGGCGGGCCGGCGGCCGGCTGCAAGCAGCAGGCCCAGCCCGCAGACCATCGAGGCGACCCCAAGGAGCGCGAATGCGCCGAGCGCGCGTCCGGTGGCCGCCCGCGCGGCCGCGAAAGCCACCGGCGCCAGGAATTCTCCGAGGTAAAAACACGAACACCACAGCCCCATGCCTCTGCCGCGCAGTTCGGCGGGCAGCACACCGTGCGCCCACAAAATGAAGGTCGCGACCAGCATCCCCGCGCCGATCTCCGCCACGAACATTGCGCCGGTCATCCCAACCCCGGTGCGCGCCAGTCCCATGAGCAGCAGGCCGGCTCCGATCATCACGAACACGACGCTGGCGAGCCGTTTCGGCGCGGCTTTTCGGAGCACGGCGAGCACGATGGCGCCGGCCGGCGAACCGAGGTTCGCGATTCCGAGGAGCACCCCGATCCGCTGCGGCGACGCCACGCCGATCGCTTTGAACGCGATCGCCCCCTGAATGACACAGGCGAAAAAAAACACCGACGCCAGCAGAGTCGCCAGTCCGAAGCCCGCGGAAATCCGCAGCACCTGACCGAGCGCCGGCATCGTCCGATCCGCCCGAGCCGGCGGTCGCCTCGCCTGCGGCGGCTCGAACACATACAGGACGAAGCCCAAAAAAACCGGCAGCGCCAGCAGGTAAACCAGGAACGATCCGTCCCACATCCAGCCGGTGAGCCGCCCGGCGAGCATCAGAAGCAGCGTCGTCAGCACGGGCATGACGAAAGCCTGCGTCGCGAGCAGCGTGCGGCGCCCCCGCTCTTGGAAATAATCTCCGATCAGTGCATTGACGCCGGTCAGGATGAACGCCTCGGTCACTCCCACGGCGATCCTGCATGCGAACATGGTGGTGAGAGCGTGGAGAAAGAACGGCGCCACGCCCGCGACCGGGTACACCAGCCCCGCCAGCAGCAGGATGTTGCGACGCCCCAGTCGATCGATCAGCTGCCCGGCGAGCGGCGCAAGCAC
>JAKAFQ010000268.1 GCA_021817875.1 Pseudomonadota bacterium | reverse complement strand
TCTCTCGAGGTGGATTCGGTGCCGATGGGACGCAACGGCGCATCAAATTCTTCGATGGTCTCGAAGTCGCCGAGTTTCGCGTCGCAGTGCTCGCAGTGATTCATGAAGTACCGAGTGCCGGTGACACCGCTCAAGTCCTTTCGATACCGCATCGTCAGCGAATGCATCCGCGAGAGGGCAGCATCGCAGATGTGGATGACGTACGACAGCACGGCCGGCGCGTCCTGCGCGACCCAGTGCATCGCATCGAGACCTTCCAGGCAGGCGTCATAATCGTCGTCGCCGGGCGACTCAAGATCTGGTTGCGATTTCTCGAGTTGTTCGTGGCCGCTGGGTATGGCGAATCCAAATACACGCGTCGGCCGCTCACATTTCCAGCAATCGCGCCGGGACTCCAACAGGACGTACGAGTCGGCGCGATGATTCAGCCGTGCAGGCTGCGGCAGCCACTTCGCGAAGGGGGTCAGATCATCGAGGTTGATGACGTACCAAACCTTGCGCCGCGCGTCCCAACGCGCGCCCAGCGCTTTGGCGAGTTCCTTCTCCTGATAGGGGACCTCGAGGTCAATGGCCGGCATCTCTGCTCCCTCACGCCACCCGTAGTTCGGACCCTTCCGTGAGGATGAAGTGTATCGTCGCCCGCCGCGGCGGATACTGCGTGTTTGCAGCGGAAACGTCCCATTTCTCGAGCACGAAAAGCATTCCGAAGCACACGACCCACCCCACGAGGATCTCAACGTATCCCCATCCCACCATGGCCAATTGCAAAGATGAATATCGTTGAGGGGCACTGCGAATGGTTGACACGACATGCGGTGCTTTATTCTGGCCTCCTTGGCTGACCGTCGCATGCATGCGCTCATCCGGAAGGCAATGTCCCACGCCGGGAACGTGGCAGGAGGATCGGGTCGGCAACTGTCCTTGACATCGCCACCATCATTCACCACCGTTTGGTTGTGAATAGACTCGACTCAACCTTCGCCGCGCATGCCGACCCCACCCGTCGCGCCCTGGTCATCAAACTGAACCTCGGACCCGCCTCGATCCACGATCTCAACGGTCCCTTCTCGCTCTCGCAGCAGATGATCTCCAAGCACGTCGCCTGCCTAGTGCGCGCACGGATCGTGGTTAAAGGGCGACGCGGGCGCGAGAGCTTCTGCGCGCTCCGCCCCACCGCGATCAAGGCGGTCGCCGACTGGACGCTCGATTTTCCGCGCTTGTTGGGTGAGAGTTTCGACAAACTCGATACGGTCCCGCAGGAAATAAAAAACGAGGAGAAAACCCATGGTGGATCGCGCAAACAGTGAAGCCGGAGTCCAGTCATTCAGCCGCATCTTCGACGCCCCACGCGCGCTCGTCTGGAAGGCATGGACAACCCCCGAGTACGTCATGAAATGGTGGGGTCCGAAGGGCTTCACCTCGCCCGTCTGCCGCATCGATTTGCGCGTCGGCGGCCGGTTCACCTACTCGATGCGCACCCCCAACGGCCATGTCTTCTACAACGGCGGCGAATTCCGCGAGATCCTCCCCCTCGAAAAGATCGTCTGGCTCTGGTACTTCGCCGACGCCGGCGGCAACCGCGTAAGTCCTGCTCACTACGGCTTTCCCGACGAGGACCGCGAAGGCAACATCGATGAAATCCACTTCGAGGACTACGGCCGAGACCGGACAAAGTTGACCTTCACGCGCAACGACCCGACGGCCACCAGGGAAGAGCAGGAAGGCGCAGCCGCGGGCTTCGGCCAGATCCTCGACAAGCTCGCGGAGTTCGTCGCCGAGCTCGCCCAGACCGCATAAGCTTGCAAAAACACCGCGGCCGTCGCGCGTGGTGTTCGAGCCGGAGGACTTTATCGCGCGCCTCGCGGCGTTGGTGCCGAGCCCGCGGGTGAACCTGACGCGCTTTCATGG
Source organism: Pseudomonadota bacterium (assembly GCA_021817875.1). The sequence goes on along the minus strand of JAKAFQ010000268.1, from coordinate 4,272 downwards.
GGTATTCGCACCACATCATCGGCTGCGCGCGGGGATCAGCGCGCGGCGCAGTTAACGGACCGACGGCGGGGCGGCCAGCGGGAAATCGCGGACATCGGGGCTGGGCTGGGCGCGGCGCCTGAAGCGGGTGTTCTCGATTGACGTCGAGCGGTGCGTTCGTTTCGGGGGAGGGGTGCGGATCATCGCCTGCATCAAGGATGCGCGGGTGATCGAGAAGATACTGCGCCACCTCGGACTCGAGGGCGGCTCACGTGCTGGAGCGAAGGCGCGTGCGCCGCCGACTGGGGTGGGGCTGGTCGACTGAGCGTGGCGGATTCAGTGCCGGGACGCAGGCGGTGAGGTGCGGCCGCGGGCACAGGCGCAGGCACAGGCACAGAAAACGCGCTCTGCAGGCGCCTCGGCCACGCTCATGAAGTGTCCGGGGCGCAGTGTTAAGCTACCCGATCACGGCCGAGACCGAGGAATTCACCGGTTTCACCGAATTCACTCCACCCAAACCTGTGGGGTGCGAATTCCCAATCAAGCGGCGACCGGCGTATGGAACAGACCTCCACAGTGCCGTGTCCATTGATATTCGGCGGAGTCCGCACGCGGTGGCGTCGGGCCGCCGGCACGCTCTATGGGCGTCGCGCCGTTGAGCGAGCGATGAACGCGAGCGCCGTTGTAATAGGCGCAGAATTGACGGAGCTTCCGGTGCAGATCGATCGAATTCCAGAAGAACGTCTGATCCAGATATTCGCGCCGGATCGTCCCGATCAGTCGCTCGATGAACGAGTGCGACATCGGAGCGTACGGCACCGACTTGATTTCTTCGGCTTCGAGGATCCGCAAATTCGCGAGCCATCGGTGAAAGCGGAACAGGTGATCATGATCCGTGCTGAGCCGAATTGGCGCTGATTTGCCGCCGATGGCCTGATTGAACATCCGGCATGCCGACGGATCGTCGATGGTATCCCCGCCGATGCCGAAGCCGACGATGCGGCGGGTGAATACGTCGATCACCACCAGGATCCAATGACTGCGAAGGAGACTCGATTCGCACCGAAACAGGTCGGCGCTCCAGAGGCTGTCCTTGGATTGGGCGATGCACGCGAGCGGAGCCGATAACGGACCATTCGCACCGTAAACGGTAGCCGTCGGCCGAATGGACTTCCGACCACCCGGACTTCCCCGCAAAGCGCTCCGCCCGCGAGTAGCGTGTCGTGATGCACCCACTTCGATGCCCGAGCAGAATCTTGAGATCCGTCTTGAGCAGAAGCTGAAGCAGCTCGAACTCTTTGACGATACCGTCCGCAATTCTCGCTCCCTATTCGGCGCGACGGCTGCCAATCACGCCGGAAACTACTCATCAATGAACGCGCGCCCGGCTCACTGTGCGCGCGAACGCAATTACAACGGACCATCTGAAACTCCCGTCGCGGCATGATTGGTAATTCGCTTCCCACAGGCGTAACTTTACCTGCCAGGAACAACGCTTATGGATCATAACGGCAATCAGATCAATGACTTGCACCTATGAGTCGTGCCTGGTAGCGACGTGCACTTCGAGCAGTTGATTGTGCGAAAGCTGCGATGAGAAGCCGGTACTTTTGGAATGAGCGGTGCACCGGCACCCCGCACTCGGAGACCACCCCGTGCTGCAGATAGTCATTCAAGGTCGAGGCGGCCAAGGCGCACAAACGGCGGGTAACCTGCTGGCGACGGCGTTCTTCGCCGAGGGGCGCGAGGTGCAGTCCTTCGCGAGCTACGGCGGCGCAAGGCGCGGTACGCCCGTGAGTTCCTTCATTCGCGTTGATGACCGGCCAATCCGTTTGCGCTGCGACATCGAGCAGGCCGACGCGATCCTATGTTTCGACGCAAGCCTTCTCGAAGGCCGGTTGCTCGAGATAGCCCGCCCCGACACGCTGATCGTCGTCAACTCGTCGAGAACACCCGAGCAATATGCCGAGCAAATGCCGGGCTACCGGGTGATTCCCGTCGACGGCATCTCGATTTCGCGCCGTCACGGCTTGGGACGGATCGTCAATTCCGCACTGCTCGGCGCGTTTGCACGGGCGATCGAAGCGCCAAAACTAGGGGTGCTCACCCGCGCGCTCGGTGAGAGGGCGCCGAAACTGCGCGACGAGAACATCGCGGCCTGCGAAGAGGGCTACCGGTGGATGGAAGTGCAACTGCAGAGGGTGGCGGCATGAATGCGAAAGATGCGGTTCCGAGCATCTGGACCACCGGCCTTACCGAGGTGTTCAAGACCGGCACTTGGCGGGCCGCGTTGCCGCAGCACATCCACGCCCCGTCACCGTGCCACGCCGCCTGCCCTGTGAATGGTGATATCGCCGAATGGATCGGCCGTGCCCGCGCACATGACTGGCACGGTGCTTGGCAGATCCTCACCCGCCACAACCCCTTTCCCGCAGTGGCCGGGCGAATCTGTCATCATCCGTGCGAAGCCGCCTGCAATCGCAGCGGCTTTGACGAGTCGCTGGCGATCTGCCGACTCGAACGCTATATCGGTGATACGGCGCTCGCACAGGGTTGGACGTTTTCACAAATCGAAGCGCCACGCAAAGAGCGGATCGCTGTCGTGGGGGGGGGGCCCTCGGGACTGTCGGCGGCGTTCCATTTGCGAAGACGCGGTTATGCCGTCACCTTGTTTGAATCCCGTCCAGAACTCGGCGGACTGATGCGCTACGGCATTCCGGCGTATCGCCTCGCGCGATCCGTGCTGAACGGCGAGATCGATCGACTTGTGGCGTTGGGGATCGACGTGCGTTGCGGTCAATCGATTGATACACCCGAGGACTTCGAGCGCCTGCGAAACGGATTCGACGCAGTGTACTTGGCGATCGGCGCCCGCTGCCAAAAGCGCCTGCCACGGCTCGATTACACCCGGCCTTGGGTAATGGACGGCGCGGACTATCTCGCACGAACGAACTCCGGCGCGCCACCCGCGCTCGGCAAACGCGTGGTCGTGATCGGCGGCGGAAGTGCCGCCATCGATGTGGCACGCAGCGCGCGGCGCGCCCGACACGCGGTCACGATCGTGGCGCTTGAAACTGCGTCGCAGATGTCCGCGCAGCGCGAAGAAGTTGCCGAAGCGGTGGAGGAAGGAGTTGCGCTGATCGACGGAGCAATGCTGACCGAGGTTGGCGACTCAGGAAGTGCAGGCCTCGCGCTCGAGTGCGTGCGTGTGCGCTTCGAAGCGGGTGCGCAGCGCGGGCAATTCACGGTGACCCCGGTCGCAGACAGTAAATTCTCGCTCGCGGCGGATGCCATCATCACCGCGATCGGGCAGAACCCCGACCTCGCGCCGCTGCGAGCCGCGCTCAATGCCGACGGCGCACTGCTCAAGGTCGACGAATATCAGGCAACGAGCGCCGAGCGCGTGTATGCCGGTGGCGACGTCGCGAGCATGGCACGCTTCGTGACCGAGGCGATCGGCATGGGCCAACGCGCTGCAAGCGAGATCGATCGTGCGTTACGCGGGAGCGTGCAAAGCGCGGATCGCGGTGGCCAAGATGCTGGCGCATGTGTCGAGGCCGAGCCCGTCGTCGAGCTCGCTGCGATCAACGAGTTCTATTACCCACGGCAGGCAAGGGCGGTTGAGCATCGGCTTGGTGCCGCACAGCGACTCGCGGGTGTCGCCGAAGTTCAGATCGGCTTTGATGTCGAGCAAGCGCTCGCCGAAAGCGAGCGGTGTTTCTCCTGCGGCACCTGCATCCAGTGCGACAACTGCGTTCACTACTGTCCCGATCTCGCGGTGAAACGCGAGGCCGGCGGCTATGTGGTGCTGACTGACTACTGCAAGGGCTGCGGCATCTGCGTCAAGGAGTGCCCGACAGGCTCGATGAAGATGACCGAGGAGGCGCGGTGAACGCGAACGGTGCAATGCCCTCGCAGGAGAAGCCGGTGCTCTTGACCGGCAACCATGCGGTCGCCTGGGCGGCTCGCCTGGCAAGACCCAAGGTGGTTCCGCTCTATCCAATCACGCCACAAACACCGATTCTCGAGAAGCTCACCGAATTCCAGGCCGAGGGCGAGTTCGACGCCGAGGTCATCACGCCCGAGTCCGAGCACTCGGTGATGGCCGCCTGCATCCCGGCCTCGCTGGCGGGCGCTCGGGTATTTACGGCGACGGCCTCACAGGGGCTGCTGCTCATGCACGAACTGCTCCACTACGCGAGCGGCGCGCGGGCGCCGATCGTGATGGCCAATGTCAACCGGACGCTTGCGTCGCCCTGGGCATTCTGGCCCGATGAGACCGACAGTCTCTCT
>JAKAFQ010000005.1 GCA_021817875.1 Pseudomonadota bacterium | reverse complement strand
TATCGCTGGCGATAGCGGCCGCGGTCCTAGTATCAATCCGTGGATCAACCCAATCCTCTGCGTTAATTAAGTCTCTCGTCGTCCAATATGCCTCAAGCTGCGTTAACGGAGCGTCGTCTACCACGAAACTCAAGCCAAGCCGGAGCCCGAACCGATCGCGCTTCCACGCGCGATGCCACTCGAAGCGGCACGTATTCCGATTCGTTTGGGTATCAGGAAAGAAGAAGCAGGCGCCGTACCGCTCCGCAACAAGTAGATGGACCCGCTCGCAAAATGTCCCGACGGAATTCCGCGGTACGTCTACCGGCACCGTCCATGTCTGTCGCGGCGGAACACGCCACGGGTTATAAGTTACGGTCACGCCCGATTGCGGTTTCGCCATGGCTTCACGCCTCCATCCGAATAACACTGTGCCATCATATGGGCGACAGGACCGCAAAACCGACGGTAGCTACAGGTAGCACGGAACAGTTCGGCACGATGCACAGTTCACAAGGCGTTGACTTAAGTCGGCGAGGCGCCAGCCGCAGAACTCATAATGCCGAGGTCGAGGGTTCGAGTCCCTCTCTCACCACCATGGAATCAATATGTTACAGATTCCATCCCAGCAGGTAATTTTCCGTAAGTGCAGGGTAAGTGCAAGTGCGCCTCAAGGCACCGGACCGCCGCCGCAAAAAGTGCAGGTGCTTGGTGCACGGTAGCGGTGAAGTGACTTCGAACCAGGGGGTCGGCGGTTCGAATCCGTCCGGGCGCGCCAATTTAACTCGGTCCATCCAATCAATCAGTTGGTAATTCCTCTGTCAACGATCCGGCGCCGAAGCCAGGTGGTTGCGGGACTTCGAGCACTTGTGGCGTCTCGCTCGACCCGCGCCCACGTCAGCGTAACAGCAGACGTTTCTTCTCCTCGAATTCCTGCTTGTCGATCTCACCTTTGGCGAAGCGTTCCTCGAGAATCTCGAGGGCGCGCCGACTTGAGCCTTGGCCGGATGGATCACCCCGATGGGACCACCAGGGCGGTGCGAAGCCGAACACGCTCAGCAGCGCCAAGCCGATCATCGCGGCAATCACCAGGAACACGATCATGATGATCGGACCGAAGATCATTCCAAACCAGGGCATGGGCCACCAATTTTGCGGCATGGTCGTCTCCATCGATTGCGAGTCCTTATCTGCACGGCGATCGCATGTCGCTGCGGGCTCAAGGACGACGTCGCGGTTGCAGAGGAGCGAGGATCGACCTCGCCCATGCACGAGCACCGGTCCGGGTGATGCTCACGGGGCCCGATCATGGCGCGAGAGCCGCCGTGGATCTGGGGGCGCGACGGGCAGCCCGGCGGCCCGCCATTCGGGATACCCATCCTCCAGGCGCCTCGCCTTGAACCCGCGGCCGCGGAGCAAAGCGACCGCTTCGAACGCGAGCACGCAATACGGGCCGCGGCAGTAGGCCACGATCTCGCGGTTCCTCGGGATCTCGCGCAGCCGGCGCGAGAGCTCCCGCAGAGGAATGTTAATCGCCTGCGGCAGATGCCCGGCGGTGTATTCGTCCGCGGGCCGCACGTCGAGCACCGTGACGAGATCCTCCTTCAGGCATCGCGTCAGCTCCTTGCGGCCCATCGGCTCCAGCGCATCGCGGGCGTGGAAGTAACGCCCGACTACCTCGCGCACCAGCAGCGAGTTGCGCTCGGCGACCCTGCGCAATGCGGCCAGCGCATGGAGCACGGCCGGATCGCTCAGGCTGTAGAGGACGCGGTTGCCGTCCCGCCGCGAGGCGAGCAGTCCCGCCCCGCGCATCAGCCGCAGATGCTGCGAGGCGTTGGCGATCGAGAGGGCGGTGGACGTGGCGACAGCCTCGACGCTGCGCTCTCCCTGCGCCAGATGCTCAAGGATCTCCAGCCGATGCGGATGGCCGAGCGCCTTGGCGACACCGGCCAACCCGGTGAGCACTGCAAGCTTGGGATTTTCGCTTGACATGGCCATTCATTTGTGAAAACTATTCAATAGAGTTATTGAATTTAGAGGCCCTGTCAAGCATCTGATCGTCGGTCCTGCCGGCCGCGTGATGGTCGCGGCGGGAGACGGAGGTACAAACATGAAGCTACTCTTCATCCTCAACGATCCGCCCTACGGCACGGAGCGCTGCTACAACGCGCTGCGCCTCGCCAATGCCGTCGCCAAGAAGGATCCATCGGCCGAGATCACGGTCTTCCTCATGGCCGATGCCGTTTCATGCGGAAAGCGGGGTCAGAAGACGCCGGAGGGTTATTACAGCCTGGAGCGCATGCTGAAGCGCTTCGCCGGCGGCGTCCACAAGGTTCTTCTCTGCGGCACCTGCATGGATGCGCGAGGAATAGCGGAAACCGAGCTCATCGAAGGCGCTCAGCGCGGCACGATGGATGAGCTTGCAGCGCTCACGATCGGCGCCGACAAGACGCTGGTGTTTTAGCCGAGCGACGGCAGGGCGGTGACCCGGAACGGCACCATCGGCGGTAGACGGCCGTGAGATCGATCTATCTCGACTTCAACGCAAGCACGCCGATCGATCCGGCGGTCGCTGCGGCCATGCGGCCGCTCGTCGCGGATGCCTTCGGCAATCCGTCGAGCGCTCACTGGGCGGGCGCGACCGCAAAGGCGGCGTTGGAGAACGCCCGCTCCGAGGTCGCAGCGCTGCTCCGTTGCGCGGCCGATGAGATCGTGTTCACGAGCGGCGGCAGCGAGGCGAACAATCTCGCGCTAAAGGGCCTGTACTTCCCGCGTCGCGATCGGTCCTCGCATATCGTCACCTCGCAGATCGAGCATCCCGCCATTCTCGCGCCATGCCGGTTTCTCGAGCGGCTCGGGGTGGCGGTGACCTACGTTCCCGTGGACCGAACCGGTCGCGTCGACCCCGACGATATCCGCAATGCGATCACCCGGGACACGTTTCTGATCAGCATCATGCATGCCAACAACGAGGTCGGCACGGTCCAGCCGGTCGCCGAGATCGCGAAGATCGCGCATGCGCATGGGATACCCTTGCATACGGACGCCGCGCAATCCGCCGGCAAGATACCGACGAACGTGGATGAGCTCGGCGTCGATCTGCTTTCGGTCGCCGGCCACAAGCTCTACGCGCCGAAGGGGATCGGCGCCCTCTACATCCGCCACGGCCTCGTGCTCGAGCCCCTGATCCACGGTGCCGGGCACGAGGGCGGGCGTCGCGCGGGCACCGAGAGCGCTGTGTTGGCCGCGAGTCTCGGAAAGGCGTGCGAGATCGCAGGACCAGACCTCGGCCTGCCGGCGACGCGACGCTTGCGCGATCGCTTCTGGGATCGCTTGCGCGCGGTGTTCGGCGATCGCGTCACCCTGAATGGCCACATCGATGAGCGGCTGCCGAACACGCTGAACGTGTCGTTTGCGGGGCAGGTCGGTGCCGACATCCTGGCAAGGATGCCGGAAGTCGCCGCATCGACCGGATCGGCGTGCCACTCTGGGCGGGTCATGTTGTCGCCGGTCCTCGAGGCCATGGGGATCTCACCGGAAGCCGGCTTGGGTGCAATCCGCCTCAGCCTTGGGCGCGGGACGACGGAGGAGGAGATCGAGCAGGTCGTCGATCGACTGCACCGGCTGCTCGCTTGAGCGGGACGATAGCCCCCGCGCGATCGACGGCGCGCTGATCTGCACGGCGCGCCTCGCGCGGTGCCATAACGACAAGTCTCTCCCGGCGACCGATCAATCAGCCGACCGGAGCAGGAACCTGGGGCGTTGTGTCAAGGTCGATCAAGCGCAGCCTCAGCGCATTGCCGATGACGGACACCGAACTCAGGCTCATCGCGCCTGCGGCGATCATGGGGCTCAGGAGCAGTCCGAAAACCGGATACAGTGCGCCGGCGGCAATCGGGATGCCGATCACGTTGTAGATGAAGGCGAGGAAGAGGTTCTGGCGGATATTGCGCATGGTGGCGCGGCTGAGCACGCGGGCCCGCACGATTCCTGTCAGGTCGCCCTTGACCAGGGTTACACCGGCGCTCTGCATGGCCACATCGGTCCCCGTTCCCATTGCAATGCCGACTTCGGCTGCGGCGAGGGCCGGCGCGTCGTTCACGCCGTCGCCGGCCATGGCGACCGCTCGCCCTTCGTCGCGCAGGCGCTGCACGATGACATTCTTTTGATCCGGGAGCACCTGAGCCTCGATATCGTTGATCCCGAGCCGGCGCGCGACGGCTTCAGCCGTGGCGCGATGATCCCCCGTGACCATCACGATCCGGATACCTGCGTGCCTGAGCGCCTCGAGTGCAGCGGGTGTGCTCGGTTTCACCGGGTCGGCGACGGCGATGATGCCTGCGGGCCGGCCATCGATCGCCACGAACATCGCGGTCGCTCCGTCGCTTCGCAATCGCTCTGCCGCCGCCTCGAGACTCGCGTGTGGAATCGAAAGAGAGTCGAGCAGCGCGATGTTGCCCACGGCGACCGTGCGTCCGTTGACGGTCCCGATGACGCCCTTGCCTGTCTCCGAGCGAAAATCGACCACGCTTTGCAGCGCAAGACCCCTCTCGTTCGCCGCCGCGGCAACGGCGGCGGCGAGGGGATGTTCGCTCGAGCGTTCGAGGCTCGCCGCAAGGGCGAGCACAGCGGTCTCATCGTATCCTTCCCCCGGAACAACGGCCACCACCCGCGGCTTGCCTTCGGTCAACGTCCCGGTCTTGTCCACGACGAGGGTGTCGATCTTTTCGAGTCGCTCGAGCGCCTCGGCGTTCTTGATCAGCACGCCGGCCGTGGCTCCCTTGCCGACACCGACCATCACCGACATCGGAGTCGCGAGCCCGAGCGCACAAGGGCACGCAATGATGAGCACAGACACCGCCGCAACCAGCGCGTAGGCAAGCTGCGGCGGCGGTCCCAGCAGCATCCACGTGACGAATGCGACAACGGCAATCACGATGACGGCCGGCACGAACCAGGAAGACGCGAGGTCGGCGAGCCGCTGGATGGGCGCGCGGCTGCGCTGCGCTTCCGCCACCATCTGCACGATTCGAGCGAGCATCGTGTCCGAGCCGACGCGCTCGGCGCGCACGAGCAACGCGCCGGTCCCGTTGATCGTGCCGCCGATGACCTTCGCTCCCGTAACCTTGGCCACCGGATTGGACTCACCGGTGACCATCGATTCATCGACCGCGCTTGAGCCCTCTAGCACCGCTCCGTCTACCGGTACCGCTTCGCCGGGGCGTACCCGCAAACGATCGCCGACGCGCACGGCATCCAGGGGAACCTCCTCGTCGGTCCTGCCGTCCTGGACGCGGCGGGCGATCTTGGGCGCGAGATTCAACAGGGCGCGAATGGCGCCGCCGGTGGCCTCGCGCGCGCGCAGCTCGAGCACCTGCCCCAGAAGCACGAGCACGGTGATGACCGCGGCGGCTTCGAAGTACACGGGAATGAGACCGTCCTCGCTGCGTAGTCCTCGCGGAAAGAGACTCGGCGCGAACATCGCCACGAGGCTGTACAGATATGCGGCGCTGACGCCGAGGCCGATGAGGCTGAACATGTTGAGCGAGCGGCGGTGTACCGAATCCCATCCGCGCCGCAACAGTGGCCATCCCGCCCAGATTACGACCGGGGTTCCGAGCGTGAACTGTATCCACATCGCCAGGACGGGAGAGACCAATCGATGCACCGAGAGCGCGGGGATCTCTATCGTCATGTCGAGCAGTACCACCGGAGCGGCAAGTGCCGCAGCGATCCAGAACCGCCACGTCATGGCCCGCAGCTCGAGATTCTGACCCGCCTCAGTCGTCGGCTGCACGGGCTCGAGCGTCATTCCGCAGATCGGGCAGGTGCCCGGTTCGCCCCGGCGAATCTGTGGATGCATAGGACAGGTGTAGATCGTTCCAGGCGATGGCGCCGCTCGCGCACGCTGCGGTCCGGTCGGCGGCGCGCGGGTGCTCCTTGAATACCGGTCGGGCGCCGCGCGGAACTTTTCCAGGCAGCCGTTCGAGCAGAAGATGTAGTACCGGTCCGCATACAGCCAACGGTGCTGCGAATGCGGCGATACGCGCATCCCGCACACTGGATCCGTCAGGTCTTTCTCAGGCGACCGTTCGGTGCCTTCCTCGGAGTCGATTTGGCGCAGGGTCGGATCGCTGGCTTGCCCGCGTGTGTGATGCGGATTCATGGATTCAGAGTCGAGATTGGACATCTCATCGGTAGTGTGAACGAACGCGTCGCCGCATCAGCACAACGGCAATTCCTGCACCCACCCGTCTGACATTCTGGACGGGCCTCCCGCCCATCGACGTCGGAAGCGGTGTGGTGGAGGCGAATTATAATGAAAGCCCATTGCGTTGACTCCTCGAGGCCATGAGGACTTGTACTTATTAAATGCGTGAAGCCGAGGGAGGACAATATTCGGGCGGCGGTGCAGCGGGAAATCTCGTAATGAGTGGTCTGATGTCATTTCTGCTCTTTGGGGCCCTGTTCTTTTTCATGATGCGCTTCGGCTGCGGCGCGCATGTCGGTCACGGCAGTCACGGCGGCCACTCTCCGCAGCGAGACCGTGACAGTGACCCGGTAGGCGGCGCCTCCAATCAACAGGTTCTCGATGCGGGAGTCGATCCGGTGTGCGGCATGAATGTCGAGCCGGGGACCGGTTACGCGAGCGTCCATCGACGGAGGACATTGCGCTTCTGCTCGCGTGATTGCCTCGACAAATTCGAGGCGCAGCCGGAGCGGTATCTCGGCGCTGGAGCGATGCGCGAGGAGATGCCGGGGACCCCAGGGAAGGGGTCGGCATCGTGAGAACGGGCATCTCCCTCAGAGCGGCCGGGATGGCGACGGGGCTGTTCCTCGTCATCACTTTCTCACTGTGCGTCGCATTTGACCTTCTCGTTCCGCGCCATGCGATGTATCACACCTGGTTGGGACTCATGCCTGGATTCCATTGGCTCACCTGGAAATCGTTTGCGCTGGGATTGATCGAGAGTTACGCCTACGGTTGGTTCATTGCGCTCATCTGGGTACCGCTCTACAATTTGTTTTTGTACGGACGTCGTCCATCGTGAGCGCGCAAATTGCACATTCGGGTGCGTGGGGCCTCGCGATCGTGATGATCGTGATCGCCTCCTGGGTCTTCTATCGACACTTCGCTCCCAGAGGATGGCGCGAGTGGGCGGGCGCCGGCTTGGTGCAGGCGTTCATCATCGCCCTGTACGCGGAAATGTACGGCTTTCCGCTGACAATCTATCTTCTCGTGCGGTTCTTGCACCTCGACCGCAATGGCTTGACCGCGAACCTGTGGTCGACGCTGCTCGGTATGGGCGATACCGGCATGATGATCTCCATGCTGATCGGCTGTCTGCTGCTCTTTCTGGGCATCGGTCTGTTCATCGAGGGCTGGCGCGAGCTCTACCGCGCGCACCAGTCGGGCAAACTGGCATCCGACGGGATCCAAGGTCTCGTGCGGCATCCCCAGTACACGGGGCTCTTCGTGGGGCTCTTCGGCGAGGGCGTCGTCCATTGGCCGACCGTATTCTCCGTGGCGCTTTTTCCGGTTATCGTGTTCGCCTACACGCTACTCGCCTACCGGGAAAAGCGGGACATGGTCGCGAAATTCGGTGAACGATGCGAGAAGTATCGACGGGGGGTGCCCATGTTCTTCCCCGGACTCGGCGGTTGGCGCCGGCTCATCGAAGAGGCCAGGCCGTAGCCGACCTGCCGCATCGAGCATCACTCAAGCGAGGAGACTCACGTGAAATCGAGACTCTCAATTGCATTGCCGGGCGTTGCCCTGGCGTTGTTCGCGATCGCGGCCGCGCAGGCCGCGCCCCCCTCACCCGGGCCGCCGGCGGCTCGAGCAACCGAACCGGTCTCGATGTCCGCAAAGCACCTCAGCGAGATGGAAGTTCGGATGAAGCTCATGCAGGAGCAGATGCGGCGTATCCGCGAGACGAAGAGCCCCGCGATCAGAGCGAAGCTGCTGCGCGAGCACATGCACACCATGATGGATCAAATGCAGGCAATGCGCGCCATGGACGGGCGGATGGTGGGCGGTGGTAATCAGACTTCCTCATCCGCGGAACAGCGTCAGTGGAGTCAGGGCCGGATGCGGGACCATATGCAGGGCCGTCTCGACATGATGCAACTGATGATGGAGCAATTGATGGACCATATGCAGGCGATGCAGGGAATGACCATGGGAGCGAAGGGTCCGCACCGGTAGTTTGCCTCGGCAGATCGGCGATTCCCGGAGTCCTCGGTGGAGCAGAGAGAGTGGCGTGGAAGTCCGCAACGCGTTAGCATGATCGACGCATGATGGCTCGACGATTTCATTCGCGTTACGTCACACTCCTGCTGCTGGCAGTGGTGACCCTCGGGTACAGCCGGCAGGTCTGGGCGTGTCCCATGATGCGGTCCTCGACACCGGTACCGATGCATTGTCCCATGACGGGTCACCGTGCGCCGATGCCCTGTGGCGGCGCGGCGTTGTCCTGCGGATTCTCGTGCGGGATGACGGGCGCTTGTGGGTGGGTGCCCGCCGCGCCGGCGGCTCGAGTTGCCGGGATCGAATGTCGGCATGCGCACGTCGTCGCTTCGCCGGCGCCCGCATGGCACACGGCATCTCTTGCAGCGGCGCGTAGTAGACCGCCGCCACGGGGACCGACGCGCATCGCCTTCATGTCCTCGTTGGGGCGCGTCACCTATCTTTCGACCCTTCGTCTGAGACTCTGACACTCCGCGTTGCGGATCGATGCCTGCACGCCGAGGGTGTGCGGGCGCGTCGTCGTTCGGGAGCTGCAAACGAGGTGTCTTGTGCGTCATTATCCGAAGAGTCCGGCCGGCGTTGTCGGCTTGACGTTGTTCGTCGCCGTGGGCGCGGCACAAGCCGCAGGTCTTGCGCCCCGGCAGGGTGTCTCGCCGCTTCCAGCGCCGCTGACGGCGGACGCGTTCACCGCCGCGGTGCTTGCGCGAAATGCAAGTCTACGCGCCACGCGTCAGGCGTTGGTCGCGGCGGTCTCCAGCATCCGTCCGGCCGGCGCGCTGCCCGATCCGATGTTGAGCGCATCGGCGGCGCCGCGTACTTTCGGCAGCGCCATGGGAACGGGCGACGACATCGAGGTGAGTCAGGCCCTGCCCTGGTGGGGCACGCTCGAGGCGCGCAAGGAGATCGCGCGAGCCGATGCGGAGGTCGCGCGTCACGACCTTGAGGCGCTGCGGCTGCGCCTCGCGGCGACCGCGCGAGGGGTCTTTGCGGACTGGGTGTTCGTTCACCGCGCGCTCGCCATCAACGCCGCCAACCAGTCCGTCCTCGCCGAGCTGCGGCGCATCGCCTCGGTGCGCTACGCGACCGGCAAGGCGCCGCAAGCCGATGTGTTGCAGGCAGAGGTTGAGCATACTTTACTTGGGCAGCAGCAGCTCGAGTGGCAGCGGAAGATCGCCGTCGTCGCAGCGCGCATGAACGCACTGCTCGATCGGCCACCGACGACCCTGCTTCCACTGCCCGCGGCCTTGCCTGCCCCGGCGCATCTGCCGTCCGAAGCGGCGCTCCTGCAGCGGGCACTCACCCATCCGCAGCTCGAGGCGCTCGAAGCGCAAGAACACGCCGCTCGGGCGAAAGAGGCGCTCGCAGGCAAGCAACGCTATCCGCAATTCCAGGTGAGCGCCGGTTACAACAGCATGTGGCCGGACCCGGCCATGCGGCCGATGGTGGGTCTGTCCTTCACGGTCCCGCTCGATCAGGGGAAGTACCGCGCGGAGATCGACGCCGCCCATGCGCGGGCTCGGCGGGCCGAATACGATCTGGAGGGCGAGCGCGCAACGCTTCTCGCGGATCTCTCCGCCGCCTACGCCTCGACGCGTGAGGCGGCGCAGTCTCTCGCTCTCTATCGAGACGCCCTCGTGCCGCTCGCGCGCGATGCGCTCGATGTGGCCTTGAGCGAATACGGCAGCGGCCAGGCCAGTTTTATCGAAGTGCTGACCGCCGAGCGGCACCAGCTCGACACCGCGCTCGGACTCGCCCGGGCGCAATCGGAGTATTTCGATCGGTGGGCTGAGCTCGAGCGACTGAGCGGGAGCGGGCTTGCGAGACCGAACGAGACGGGGACCCTGCCATGAAAACGAATTACCGCACGGCATTTTTCACGGCGCTGGTCGTCAATCTACTCTTGCTTGGCGGCGTGGGGGCATTGTGGTGGCACTCGCATCGGTATACGGGGCCAAGAGCCGTATCGCAAGCGGTCGCAGTTGCGACGCCTCGGGCGAGCGCAAGAGTCGGCAATGGCGAGCCCTCCCAAGAGTCGCCACTCGCGCCGGTGCCCATCTCCTCCCAGCAATTGCAGCGTATCGGGGTCAGGATCGGCGAGGTCCGGCGCAAGTCCGTCAGCGACGTGATCCGCACGACGGGCAGTGTCGCGATCGACGAACGAGGACTCGCGTACGTGCAGGTGCGCTTCGCAGGCTACATCCAGAAGGTGTTCGTCGATTCGACCTACCAGTACGTGCGCCGGGGGCAGCCGCTCTTCAGCATCTACAGCCCCGAGCTCTTGTCCACCGAGCGGGAGTACGTGCTGGCACGGGAGAGTCAACGGCGGCTCGCGCACAGCCCCGATCCGGCGGTCGACCGCGATGCGGCGTCGCTGGTTCATGCGGCGGCCGAGCGGCTTGCGCTCTTAGGTGTCCCGCGCCGGGAAATCGAGCGACTGCGAGCGACGGGGCGAATCCGGCAGGATTTGGTCATCGACTCACCGGTGACCGGCTACGTCACCCAGCGCGAAGCGCTGCCCAACGCGTACGCCGAGCCCGGAACACGCCTCTACACCGTGGCGAATCTCTCGACGATCTGGGTGTTTGCCCACGTATTCCAGAACGATCTCGGGCGGCTCAAGGTTGGCGATCGGGCACGCCTCACCGTCGACACGTACCCCGGACGGCGCTTCACCGGCCGGGTGGATTTCATCTACCCCGAGATCGATCCCGAGACCCGCACGGCGCGGGTGCGCCTGCGATTTGCGAACCCCACCCTCAAGCTCGTGCCGGGCATGTTCGTCAACGTCTCGCTCGAGGCCCCGATGGGTGAGCGGGTGGTGATCCCGGCCTCCGGGGTGCTGCAGACGGGCACCCGGCAGATCGTGTTCGTGGACCGGGGCGGCGGGTACCTCGAGCCGCGCGATGTGCGTCTCGGTGCCGAGGTCGGCGATGAGTACATCGTTCTCAACGGGCTGAAGCCCGGTGAGCGCATCGTTACCTCCGCCAACTTCCTCATCGATTCCCAAAGCCAGCTGCAGGCCGCCTTGTCCGCCTTCGCGCCGCCGCCCGCGGCACCGCGGACCGCAGGTGCTCCAGAGGCGCGTCTCGTTGTATCGCTGCAACCGAATCCCCCCCGAGTCGGGCGCAATCTCATCCACGTGACGCTCACCGACCCCACGGGCGGGCGGGTCAACGGTGCGCAGGTGAGTGCGACCTTCGTGCTGCCGGGGATGCCGGCTATGGGGATGGCGGGCAAGCAGGTATCGGTGCAGTTGAGTCCCGCCGGCACGGGCGCCTACCACGGCGCCGTGATACTACCGGGCGGCGGCACCTGGCAAGTCGCTGTCGTGGCCCGAAAGGGGGGGCAGGTCTTGGCGACTCACCAACTTTCGGTCGATGCGGCGGGGGGCCTGTAGATGATCGCCCGAATCCTGCGCTGGTGCGCGGCGAACCGCTTCCTCGTCTTCACCGGGACCCTGCTCGCGATTGCTGCGGGCCTCTGGTCGATGAGGCATATCCCGATCGATGCGCTGCCGGACATCTCCGACGTCGAGGTCGTCATCCACACTCGCTGGGCGGGCCAGCCGCCGAACCTCATCGAAGATCAGGTGACCTATCCCATTGTCACGACGCTGCTCGCCGCGCCACGGGTGAAAGCGGTACGCGCCCAGACGATGTTCGGCGACTCCTACGTGTTCGTCGTGTTCAAGGATGGGGCTAACCTTTACTGGGCCCGCTCGCGCGTGCTCGAGTACCTGCAGCAGATCGAGGGTCACCTCCCGCCAGGAGTTCACCCCGAGATGGGCCCGGATGCGACCGCTGCCGGATGGGTCTATGAATATGCCCTCGTCGATCACACTCACCGCTATAGCCTCGCCGACTTGCGCACCCTTCAGGACTGGTCCCTGCGCTATCAGCTCGAGACCGTGCCGGGGGTGGCGGAGGTTGCCTCGATCGGCGGCTTCGTCCGCCAATACCAGGTGAATCTCGATCCCGACAAGCTGCGCGCCTACGGCATCCCGCTCTCGCGAGTGATCAAGCGCATCCGCGCGAGCACCAACGAGGTCGGTGGCGGTGTGCTCGAGCTCTCGGGCGCCGGGTACATGGTGCGCGGTCTCGGGTACATCCGATCACTGAAGGATCTCGCCGACATCCCGGTAGCCGTCAAGAATGGCACGCCGGTGCTCGTGAAGGATCTCGGCACGGTGAATTTCGGCCCCGCGCCCCGCCGCGGCGTTGCGGACTGGCAAGGGGAGGGCGAGACCGTCGGCGGCATCGTCGTGATGCGCTATGGCGAGAACGCACTCAAGGTCATCCAGGCGGTGAAGGCGAAACTCGCCGCGATCGCTCCCTCACTCCCGCCCGGCATCGCGATCCGCTCGGCCTACGACCGCTCGGGTCTCATCGAGGCGTCGGTCCACACCCTCGAGCGCGATCTCATCGAAGAGGCGCTGGTGGTGAGCCTGGTGATCGTGCTGTTCCTGTGGCATTTCCGCTCGGCGCTGATCCCGATTCTTTCCATCCCGATCGCGGTCATCGCCGCGTTCATCCCGATGTACTTCCTGCACGTCTCGAGCAACATCATGTCACTCGGGGGGCTCGCGCTCGCGATCGGGGTGCTGGTCGATGCCGCGATGGTCATGGTCGAAAACGGCTACCGGCGGCTCGCCGAAGCGGATGCCGGTACCGAGGGGTCGCCGGCCCTTGGCTCCCCGGGCGAGGTCGCGGGAGCGGCGGTGGAGGAGGGTGGCATTGCGCCCGCGGCCCTATCGCCGCAGGACCGCCGGGCGCTGCTCCTTGGCGCCGCCGAGCAGGTGGCCCCTGCGCTCTTCTTTTCGCTCATCATCATCATCGTCTCGTTCCTACCGGTATTTCTCTTGAAGGGTCCCGAGGGGCGACTCTTCACGCCGCTCGCGTGGACCAAGACGCTCGCGATCGCCTGTTCGTCGATTCTCGCGATCACCCTGGTGCCGCTGCTGATGCCGCTGTTCATCCGCGGTCGACTGCGACCCGAGTCGCGCAATCCCATCTCCCGCATCACCCGTGCGCTGTATCTGCCGGTGCTCAAGCTCTGCCTGCGCTATCGCCGGACGGTTCTCGCCGTGGCGGTGATCGTCCTTGCACTCGCGGTGCCACTCGCTGAGCGCATCGGCAGTCAGTTCATGCCGGCGCTCTACGAAGGTTCGGCGCTCTACATGCCCACCGCGCTGCCCGGCATCTCGATCACGCAGGTCACTCAGCTGCTGCAGGAACAGGACCGCATCATCCGCTCATTCCCGGAGGTCAAGTCCGTGTTCGGAACCGCGGGTCGCTCCGATAGTGCAACCGATAACGCCCCGCTCGACATGTTCGATACCACGATCATGCTCGAGCCCCGCCGCCAGTGGCCGGCCGGCATGACCTACGAGAAGTTGATTGCGCAGATGAACGCGAAACTGCAGTTCCCCGGCCTCGTCAACACCTGGACCATGCCGGTCGCGGGCCGTCTCGACATGGAGCTCACGGGCATCAAGACGCCCGTGGGCCTGAAGATCCAGGGGCCGAGTCTCGCGGGGATCGCTCGGCTCGGCGGGCGCATCAGCGATCTGCTCGCCCGCCTACCCGGTGTCGAGTCGGTGTTCGCCGAGCGTGTCGCGCAGGGCCTCTACATCAACATCGCGGTTCACCGACTCGAGGCGGCCCGCTACGGCCTCACCGTCGGGGATGTTCAACGCGCCATCGAGTCGGGTATCGGCGGTGGGGATATCGCCGAGACGGTGCAGGGCCGCGAGCGCTTTCCCATCAACGTGCGCTACGCCCACGACTTTCGCAACGACCTCCCGCAGCTCGAGCAAGTCGTGATCGCCACCCCGACAGGCGCCCAGATCCCGCTCGGGGAGGTGGCGTCGATCACATTCTCCCGTGGACCTTCCATGATCCGGGACGAAGGGGGGCAGCTCACCGGATATGTGTATCTTAACCTCGGCACCTCGAACTTTGGTGGCTTCGTCGCGCGGGCCAACCGGCTCCTTCACGAGAAGCTCACGCTGCCCGCGGGGTACACCTACCAATGGTCCGGTCAATACCAGTTCGAGATGCAGGCGAAGCAGCGCCTCGAACTCATCCTGCCGATCGTCTTTGTGGTGATCTTTCTCCTGCTGTACCTCCTGTTCCGCTCAGTGGCCGAGGCGATCCTGCTGTTTTTCCCTGTCCTCTTTGCGCTCATCGGCGGACTGCTGCTGCAATGGCTGCTCGGTTATGAATTCAGCGTCGCGGTGGCGGTCGGTTACATCGCACTCTTCGGTATCGCCGTGGAGACCGCCGTAGTCATGCTCGTGTACCTGCATGGCGCGCTCGATGAGCGCATGAAATCGGGCCATACCCTGACGCATGAGGACCTCACGGCGGCCGCGCTCGATGGGGCCGTGCTGCGGCTGCGCCCGGTGCTCATGACGGTCTGTGCCGTCGTCGGCAGCCTGGCGCCCATTCTCTGGGAGACGGGAATCGGCTCGGACGTGATGAAGCCGATCGCCGCGCCGATCGTCGGCGGCATGGTGAGCGCGACGATTGCCGTGATGATCCTGGTACCGATCCTCTTCGTCATGCTCAAAGAACACGCGCTGCGTCACGGGACGCTCACGAATGAGGAAACCGAGCCTCGTTTCAGGGAGGAACCGGGGTGATGCGCAGATCCCCTCGCGCTGCCCGGTTCGCTCGCGCCTCGCCGCATCGTATGAAGTCGCCTTTGTCATGCGAGCTGACGCATGAGATGTGGCTGCGCCCAGAGAATCTATGCAGATCCATGCTCGATGTTCACGAGGCGGCAGCCGTCGGCTGTCGCCCATTCGATGGAGGTGACTACCATGAACAGGCGAATCTTGATTTCATTAGCTCTTGCAGGCGTCATGCTGGTATCGGCCACGGCCTTCGCCGTGACGGATGCCCAGCTTCAGGCATGCTTCAAGGCGCATAGCCAGCTGATGGAGAAGCCGGCACTGCGCAACCTGTACACCTGTTGGCGGGTGCATGGCTATTTGATGAAGTGACAGTCGTAGAGGAGACGGCGTCGGGAGCACCGGTGCTCGGCGGCGGCGCTTTCGATCATCCCTACGCGTGATTGGGCGCCCGAGTATCCTGCTGCAGGCCCCGACGCCCTTTGATAACGACACGGTGTGGAACTACGAGGTCGGCGAGAAATCCGCCTTCCTCGACAACCGCATGATCTTCGATGCCACCGCCTACTACGAGCGGTGGAACAATCCGCAGTTTGCCAATTCGAGTTTCCGAACACTACGCGACGGCGAGAAATGCGACGAGCAACGAGGCCGAGACGGCTGCACCGGCCGCTAGGCTTGAAATGCCTCGTCGATCTGTTCCCATCTCCACGCTCCTCGTTCAACCTGGGCTGAAAGCCGCTTTCCGACTAGGGCTATAACGCCTGCATCACCCGTTCCAGCCTCTGCCTCACCTCACCGGCCAGCTGCGTGATGTCCGGTTTGTTAACCAGATCGAGCACGGCGTTGGGGTCCATGAAATCCACGTGCACCTTGCCGGCATTGTCCTGGCGTACTACCACATTGCAAGGCAGGAGCAGCCCGATGGACGGTTCCACCGTCAGGGCCCGATGCGCGAGCGGCGGATTGCATGCACCGAGAATGCGGTATGGCGGCATATCCTGGTTGATCTTTTTCTTCATCGCGCCCGCGACATCGATGTCGGCCAGCACGCCGAAGCCCTCGCCCTGCAGGGCCTGCGTGACGTGCTCGATCGCCTGATCGAATGTCAGCTCGACCGTCTTGCCGAATCCGTACTTGATATCCATGACTACGCTCCTTGGGTTGGAATTGCTGTTCAGCGACGCAACATGCGCAGGCCGCTCGCGATCACCACGAACTCGCTGATCTCGTGCGCCAGCACCGCGATCGGCAAGGTGAAATAACCGCCCACCGCGCCTGCGACCAGGGTTCCGATCACCACCGCGGACAGGGCGAGGTTCTGCCGGATCACCTGCCAGGTGCGGCGGCTGAAGGAGATGAGATAGGGCAGCCGCTCGAGGTTGTCGCTCATCAGGACCACGTCCGCCGTCTCCAAGGCGACGTCGATACCCGCCGCCCCCATGGCGACGCCCACGTGGGCCGCCGCCAGCGCGGGCACATCGTTCACGCCGTCGCCGACCATCACCACCTTGCCGTAGCGCGCCTCTAGTTCCGCGACCTTGCGCGTCTTGTCTTCCGGGGAAAGCTCGGCGAACACCTCGTCGACGCCCACCTGCCTGGCGATCGCTTCCGCCGCCAAGGGGTTGTCACCGGTCAGCATGACCACCCGCTCGATGCCGGCGCGCTTGAGCTCGGCGACGGCCCGGGCCGCCTCAGGCCTGAGCGGATCGGCGATGGCGATCAACCCATGGAGGGCTTGGGCGGTGCCGACCAGCACCACGGTTTTGCCTTCTCGTTGCAAGGCTTCGATGCGGGGTATTGCTGCACCCACCGGAACCCCCAGCCCGTCGAAGAGCCGTGGGTTTCCTACATAGTAGTCGACGCCTTCGACCCGGCCCCGTGCGCCTGCGCCGGTGAGGGACTGGAATTCCTGGGTCGGATTGACCGAGATGCCCTCGCTCTTGGCCCGCTCCAGCACGGCCTGGGCCAGGGGGTGCTGGGAGCGCAGTTCGAGTGCGACGGCTGCGGCCAGCACTTCATGGTCGCTCTTCCCGTCCAGCGCGACCACATCCGTGACCTGCGGCCGGCCCAAGGTGAGCGTGCCGGTCTTGTCCAGGGCCACGATCCGAACCTTGGCCAAGTTCTCAAGATGCACGCCGCCCTTGATCAACAGGCCGTTGCGGCGTGCGGTGCCGATGGCGGCGACCAGCGTGATGGGGATTGAGATCACCAGGGCGCATGGGGCAGCCGCAACGACGAAGACCGTGGCGCGGGTGATCCAATCCTCCCAGGGCAGACCAAACAGGGGCGGCAGCCCGCCAATGAGGATGCCCGCGCCGAGGACGGCGGGGCTGTAGCGCTTCCCGAAGCGCTCGATGAAACGTTGGCTACGTCCCTTGCTCGCCTGCGCCTCTTCCACCAAATGGATGATGCGGGACAGGGTGTTGTCAGCGAAGGCCTTGGTGGCGCGCACGGTGAGCGCGCCTTCACCGTTGATGGTTGCGGCGAATACCCGGCTACCCGGCAGCTTCTCCACCGGGACGGATTCGCCAGTCACCGGGGCCTGGTTCACGCTGGAGCGGCCATCGACCACCTCGCCGTCGGTCGCGACCGATTCGCCGGGCAGCACGACGAAAATATCGCCCACCTGCAACTGTTCGACGGGGACGCGCGACTCCTGGCTTCCCCGTCGCAACAGCGCGGTCTTCGGGGCTAAATCCACGAGGGTGCGGATCGCGTGCCGGGTACGCTCTGCCGTGTAGCCTTCCGCCGTCTCGGAAATGGAATACAGGAAGACCAGCGTCGCGGCCTCCGCCCACTGCCCCATGACTCCGGCGACGATCGCGGCGGTGGACATGAGCAGCTCAATGCCGACTTCCCGTTCCTTAATCAGCTCCTCCAACGCTTCGCGGCCGAAATAGTAACCGCCGACGAGCACGGCCAGGATATAGACGACGGTTTGCAACTCGACGCGCAGACCGAAGTAGCCGCCGACGAAGCCGAGTAGCAGCAACAGGCCGGAGAATACAGATGTGGCAACCTTGGCATTCCGCCACGGTCGCGGCATGACCACCGGGGCATCGGCGGCGCAGGCGCAACCCATCACTCGCCCTCCGCTGCCGCAAGCGATGCGGTCTGGATGCCGACATGGCAGCGTCCGCCTTCCCGCAGGCACATTCGCTCCCGGAAATTGCGTAGGTTCTGAGCGAAGAGCCCATCGACGTCGGGCAGCGCCCGCAGCATGTCGTAGGCTAGTTCGACGTGGCGCACGCCGCGAACGAGGCGGTGGTAGATCCAGCGCCCGTCTTTCTCCGCCGACAACAAGCCCGCCTGACGCAGGATCTTCACGTGACGCGACAACTTGTATTGAGGCCCCAACAGGCTGGCCACCAGCTCGCACAGGCACGCCTCCTCGCCGGTCTCAGCCATGAGGCGGATGATCCGGATCCCGCTCTGGTCAACAACTCCGACGCAATCACGCCGCCGCTCGTTCGTAGTAGCTCAGCATTCCACCGATGCGACTGCGACGACCGACGGGCTCAGACCGTGACCGCGGATCGCGGAGCGGTACGACCAATCGGTTGCCGAGACCTTGGTGATTGCGCTCGCGATGATAATGTTCTATGTGCTCGTGGATCACACGGCGAAGCATCAGAACACCGATCGGTGTCAGCTTCGATAGGCATTCGCTCTTTACGGATCTAATAAACCGCTCGGCGAATGCATTCCCTTTCGGGTATCGCGGCAGCGATTTCAACACCTCGACGCCAAGGCGCCTTACCGATTCGTCGAGGTGCGTGGCAAAGATGCTATCGCGATCGTGCAGCAGGTATTGGTATCGCGCATCGGACCCGATGGTCTCGCGCAGCGGCTGCAGTGTCCAGGCGGTCGTCGGATGTGCGGTGACGTTGCAGTGAACCAGGCGACGACGGCCGTGCTCGATGACCACGAATACGTAGAGCAACCGGAACGTAGTGGTGACGGCGACCAGGAAATCGCAGGCGATGCTTCCCTGTGCGTGCAGACGCAGGAACGTCGACCAACGCAGATCGCCTCTTGGCCTGCCCGGTGGGCGAGGGGGAAGGAATTTCCGCACGGTGCGCGTCGAGACCCGTATTCGGAGCTTCAGAAGAAGCTCATCGGCGATGCGCTCCTCGCCCCATGTGGGATTCTCGTTCCCCATGCGGCGGATCAGATCCCGTACTTGCTTTGGGATACGCGGTCGGCCGGGTCGAGACTTCAGGCGCCAGAACAGCCGCCAGCCCGCCCGGTGCCAGCGGATCATCGTCTCTGGGCGCACCAGCACCAGAGTATCGTGCCACTTGAAGCATCGCGAGAGCAATGCGAGTCTGACACGGGTCACTGGATCGATGCGCCGCGGCTTCACGCCGCGTTCCACGTATAAGGCGTGCTGCCGGCGCGGTATCAAGATCTCCGCGGCCAGGGCGCCTTGCCACCGGACGGCGAGAGGTACAATCCCTGCCAGATCCGTCCATAACTGCAGGACGATTCGGAACAGCGCGAACACGCATCGATAATGCCATATTCGCTACGCGGATTCTCAATTGCGCGAATCGCATCAATGCGGAGCACAGGGGGCGTGGCTTTCACATCGCGCAATTGGCTTGAGTGCTACCACGCCCATTATGGCTGCTCGGTCCACAAAGCCTCGATTGAAGTTGGTCGATCCGGAGATCGCGCCGGTAGTTCGTCAGTTTCTGGAGAAGGTCTCGCGCACGTTCAACGTAACCGGGGCCTTGCTGTACGGTAGCCAGGCACGCGGCGATTCTCATGCCGAGAGTTATGTTGACCTGGCCGTCTTTCTCGCCGGAGAGCAACTGGGCCAGCGGTTTCTACCGACAGCCTGGGCCATGGATGACGCGGCGATCGATGTCCTGTTGGAGACGGGGGTCTATATTTCGCCGCTACCGATCTGGGAAAGCGGATGGGAGCACCCGGAAGATTATTCCAATCCCGCCTTGCTGCGTAACATCGCGGCAGAAGGCATTCGACTGTGAGTGGCGCAGGAGAGTCGAAGGCGCTCGTGGACAAGGCCGCGCGGTCGGCGAAATCTGCACGCTTACTTCTGGAACATGGCGATACGGATGGTCCCTCGAACCGCGCGTACTATGCCATCTTCGATGCGGCGCGCGGTCTTGAGCCGCACGATCGACTCGTTCGGGAGCAGCCCCTCGCAGCGATCCTCAGGAAACAACGCATACGTGCGCGGCGCCGACTCCCCGTCCTCGAACACCTCGATGGAGCGGCGCCAGGCAAGCTCCTGCGAGGAGTTGATCTCCCCCAGATACAGCACCGTGCCGCTGCACGACGCGCCCGCCAGCGACACGGCGGTTCTCCACCACACTCCAACAGCGGTGTTCATTGCCGTCCTTCTTGCGGGTCGTGGCGCGCAAAAACATGCTGGTGCCGCATTATCCGCACGTCCGGGCGATTGACCAGACTTAGGTTGGCACTACACGCATTTCCGCGAGAACCTGCGAGCTGGGACCAAAGAAAATCATACGCTTAAGATGCGGCCACCCCGGACGGGGCGGCTCATTCAGTCTCGAAGCCGCGAAGTTCGGCTAGTCCTCACCGCGGGCTTCGTTTGTCGGCAGACCTGAAATCGTCTGAGCCAACGCCCGCTTTGCGCGTCGGATGCGCATCTCGATCGCCTTAGTTGTGGTCCCGAGCTGCTGCGCCGCCTGCTGCTGGGTCAGGCCGCTGACGATGGTCAGCAGCAGCGGCTCCTTGTACTGCCTCGGCAGGGCGGCGATGGCCTGATCGAGGTGGCGGAGCCGCCGCTCCTGGTCGGCGCCCGACTGTTCCGGCGTATCCAACCCCGATTCTTCCGCCGCTGCGGATGCGAAGGAGAGCAACATCAGGAACCGGCGGCGCACAGTTTGCCGTCTGCCATGATCGCGACACTTGTTGAGCGCGATCGCGCGCAACCAGAACGCGAACGATTGTCGGCTGTCGTAGCGCTCCAGGGCCAGCCACGCGGACACGAATGTGTCCTGAACGATGTCGTAAGCATCGTCCGCATTACCGACATACCGGCGCACGAACCGATACAGTGGCCCCTTCTCCCGCCGGACCAGCTGATCAAAGGCGGCGCGCCTTCCCGCCCGTGCGGCCGCCGCCAGTTGCGGCTCATCCTCGCGCTGACCGTCGGTCACCGCGGACCTGGATCGAGCGCTGCGGCGACCGTCCGGTCGAACTTCGCTGCCTGCGCGGGCGTCAGCACCGCGCGCATCGCTAGCAGATGCTTGACCGTGGCGACCTGCAGCGCCTTCATGGCGACATGGAGGTCGTCGATCGCGTGTTCATCCTTGGGCCCGTACTTGTGGCTGGCGATAAGGGCGGTGGCGAGCTCGCGGTTGGCCTGGCGCGCCTGAGCCTCCAGTGTTCTGCGGCGTGCCTCGTAGCGGGCCTCCAGCGCCGCGAGCTGCCGCTCCTGATCGGCGGTCAGATGCAGCTCATGGTGCAGGAGCCGGTTGAGGCTCGTCGGCGAGCGGCTGGCTGCCCGTCCGTAATGGACCCCGAGCCAGCCGCCCGCTCCCGCTGCGAGGATCGTAAGCGCCAGCATCGCCAGCGCCGTGCGCGTGACACGTGTCATGGGTTTTCTTCGGCCAACAACGTCGAGGGGTTCATGGGCATGTGCGTGGAGAAGACGCTCAGTTCCGACTGATTGGTCGGCCGTGCCTGATATCCGACCAGGGCACTCACGCTGAAGGCAATGCCAAGCAGCGTCGCCTGCAGGACGAGCAGGCGTGCCGATCGTCGCTCGACCTCCTCGCGCGCGGCCAGGCGCGCCCAGATGTCGGCCTCGAGCCGCTCCAGTGGGTGATCGGGCTCGCGGGCATCGAGAGCTCGGATATCTTGCTCGATCATGCTCAGTACTCCTCTATAGCCTGCTGGGTTAATACGCACGTGACCCGCCCGACCCTCGCGGCGGATCGAATTATCGAGTTCTCGAGAGGGGTGACGGACTCTCGTGCGTATTAGCATCTTCATGAACCCGATAAGTGCCAAATCCATGCCGACCGCCTCCAGAATGAGGCGCCTGTGGGTGCTTGCCTTGGGGCTTCTCTCCGGGTGCGCCACTTTCCAGCCGCGGCCGATCTCTCCCGCCGGATCGCTCGCGGCCTACGAGAACCGCTCGCTCGCCAACCCGGGGCTCGGGAAGTTCCTGGCGGCCAACCATGTCGCCTTGCCCGGTCGCGGTCAGCCCTGGGATCTCAAGGCATTGACCCTGGCCGCCTTCTATTACCAGCCCTCGCTCGCCTATGCGCGCGCGCAGCTGCTCGCGGCCCAGGCGGCGCGGATCACGGCTCGCGAGCGTCCGAACCCATCCCTTTCGCTTACCCCGGCGTACGACTCCGGGATTCCGGGGGTGCCGAGCCCCTGGATCGTGCCGGTCGCGATCGACTGGCCGATCCAGACTGCCGGCCGGCGCGGCGATCGCATGGCCGAGGCGCGCCACCTTGCGGCCGCCGCACGCTGGGACCTCGTCGGAACGGTCTGGGGGGTACGCAGCCGCCTGCGCAGCGCATTGCTCGAGCTTTATACGGCGCGTCAGACCGAATCGCTCCTTGCTCAGCAGGTGTCCGCGCTGCAGCGCGTCTTCAACCTGCTCGAAGGCCAGTTCAGGGCCGGCGTGGTGTCGAGCTACGATGTCACCCGGGCGCGGATCGCGCTCGACAATGCGACCCTCGCCCGGCAGGCGCAGCAGGGCCGGATCCGCGAGGCGCGCATTGCACTCGCCGGCGCGATCGGGGTCCCGGCAAGCGCATTGCGGGGAGTGCATCTCTCCTACTCCGGATTCAAGCAGTTCCCGCGCGATCTCACCCGGCCCACAGTACGGCAGCAGGCTTTGCTTGGTCGCGCTGATGTGCGAGCCGCTCTCGCGCAGTATGCGGCCCGCCAATCGGCCCTGAAGCTCGAGATCGCGCGCCAATGGCCCAACATCGCGCTCGGCCCGGGCTATGCTTGGAACTCGCAGCTCGCCGGCGATCGCGAGTGGCAGCTCGGCCTCTCGCTGACGCTGCCCGTCCTCAATCAGAACCAAGGCCCGATCGCCCAGGCGAGAGCCCGGCGCCGCGTGGCCGCCGCACAGTTCCTCGGCGTGCAGTCGGCGGCCGTGACCCAGATCGATGGCGCGCTCGCCGCGTACCGCTCGACGCTCGGGCAGGTGAGGACGGCCGACTCGTTACTCGGGAACCTGACGCACCAGCTCAAGTCCATACGCGCGCAGGTCAGCGCCGGCGAGTTGCAGCCGCTCGACCTCGCCGACGCCGAGGCCGCCTTCTATGCCGGGGCGCAGAATCGACTCGCCACTCGGATCGCCGCCCAGCAGGCGCTCGGCGCGTTGCAGGATGCGGTGCAGAGCCCGCTCACCCTTCGCCCCTCCCTGTTGCAATCCGCACAAAACATCCCTCACCCGACACGCCCATGAAATCCCGCACATTGATCACCGGCGGCATCGCCGCCTTGGGGCTCGCGCTCGGCGCATACGCGCTCCTCAGATCGCACGGCGCGAGCTCCGCGGCCGCTGAGCAGTCCGATGCACCCAAGGGTCCCAGGATCACCGTTCAAGTCGGTGAATTGAGACGCATGACCCTGCACCGCTACGTGAACGGCTACGGCGTGGTGGAGCCGGCACCGGCGACACCGCAGCGCCCCGCAGCCGCTGCTTCCGTCGCCGCTCCCGTCAGCGGCGTCGTTACCCAAGTGGCGGTCGCCGCCGGGGAGCGAGTCAAACGAGGCCAGCTGCTCGTCGAGCTCAATTCCAGCACGATAACGGAAAGCTACGCGGAACAGGAGGTCGCACGGGTGAAGCGGCTGTACGCCGAGCACAACGCTTCGCTGAAAGCCTTGCAGAGTGCGCAGGCGCAACTTGCGCTGCTACGGGTTACCGCCCCGCTCAGCGGGGTGGTTGTCAGCGTCAACGTGAAGCCCGGCACCGCGGTAGACGCAAGTACCGTGCTCGCCGAGGTAATCGACGTCGATCGCCTCGTCGTACGGACGGATATTCCCGAAGCTGACGCTTCGCAGCTCGAGCCCGGAGAGCCCTTGCAGGTGCTGGGCGCGAAACCAATCTCGGCGAGGCTCGTCTATGTCAGCCCGACGGTCAGCGCGAACGATGGAACCGTGATGGCCTGGGGGAATCTACCGCCCAACAGCGGCCTTCGGCCGGGCCAATACGTCCACCTGCGCATCGTGACCGCGACAAAGCCCGATGCGCTGGCCGCGCCGACCGAGAGCGTGATCAGCAACATCGTAGGCGGCCACAGCGTCCTCTCCATCGTACGCGGCAGCAAGGCGATCCGCATCCCTGTCGAGGCTGGCTTGCGGGAAGCCGGCTGGGTGGCGGTGACCGGTCCCGGGCTTAAGGTCGGCACTCGGGTTGTCACGGTTGGCGCGTATGGCTTGCCGGACCGGACGGCAGTTCAGATCGTCGCTCCCTCGAGCGGCCAGGCCGCCCCATCGCTCTCCATGGATGTTCAAAAGCAATGAGCGCCCCAGCACCGGCGAGCACAGGCTCGCCCTTGGGCCGATTCGCAATTCGGCACACGATCGCCATCGCCTTCATCGCGGTCGTGCTCTGCGCCGCGGGAGTATTCGCGGCACTGAAGACCCCCTCGTCGGTGTTTCCGGCCACAGCCTTTCCGCGCATCGTCGTCAACATCGGCAACGGCATCATGCCGGCCGATGAGATGATGGCGACGATCACGCGCCCGGTCGAGCAGTCCCTGAAGAGCATTCCGGGTGTGACCTCGGTGCTCTCCACCACCACACGGGGATCAGCGATCGTCAACGTGAAGTTCGCCTGGGGCACAGACATGCACCGCGCAGAGCTCTACGTGCTCGGGCGGCTCTCCGAGATGCGAAGCG
This sequence comes from Pseudomonadota bacterium, assembly GCA_021817875.1. The sequence goes on along the minus strand of JAKAFQ010000005.1, from coordinate 1,883 downwards.
AACTGCCGCCCACGGCGGTCACAAGCGCCGAGCGCGTCGGGTTCTCACTCAGCTACCCGATCATCGGCATCAGCCTGACGGCGAGCAACCACAATCTCATGGATCTGTGGAATACCGCCACCTATACCATCAAGCCGCTCTTCCTGCAGATCCCCGGGGTCTCCAGGGTGGAGATCGTCGGCGGCAGGGTACCGGAATACCATGTGGTGGTCGATCCGCTGAAGCTCCAGGCCGCTCATCTCGCGCTGCAGGATGTGACCGCGGCGCTCGGGCGCAACAACATGGTGGCCTCCGCCGGGTTCCTGCCGCAGAACTATCGCCTGTACTTGACGACGGTCGATGGCCGGGTGTACTCGGCGCAGCAGATCCGTAACGTGGTGATCGCCGACCGCAGCGGCCATCCGATTCTCGTCCGCGACGTGGCGCGAGTCGTCCGCGGACCAGCGCCGGTCTACACGAACATCACCGCCCAAGGGCGCCCCGCGGTGCTGTTTGACATTGAGAGCCATACCAACGCCAGCACGCCCGCCATTGCTAAGGCGCTGCAGGCACAACTGCAGTTGCTGCACCGCGAATTGCCGCCCGACATGCACATCGGGTTCTTCTACGACCAGTCGTCCTTCGTGCGCTCTTCCATCAGCAACGTCTGGGACGCCGTCATTTTCGGCCTAGTCCTCTCGGCCGTCATCCTGTACTTGTTCCTCAAGAGCTGGGGCAGTGTCTGGACGGCGATCGTCACCATTCCGATATCGGTGCTCGTCACCTTCGTGGCAATGAAGCTTGCCGGCATGAGCTTCAACATGATGACGCTCGGCGGTATCGCGGCCTCGATCGGCCTCATCATCGACAACGCCATCATCGTGGTGGAGGCGATGTGCCATCGCCTCGCGCTCGGCGGACCGCGCCTCGCGGGCATCCAGGAAGCCATGGGCGAGATCCTGACGGCGCTCGTCGGCTCGACGCTGACGCCCGTCGTAGTGTTCCTGCCCCTCATGTACCTGCCGGGGCTCGCGGGGGTGTTCTTCCGCGCCCTCGGAATGACCATGGCGGTGTCGCTCCTGGTATCGCTCCTGCTGGCCGTCACCCTGACACCTTCACTGGCCGCCTGGCTCATTCGCGGCGGCAAGCAGGTCGGGGAGGAAGGCGGCTTCATCTTGAGGCCCATCCTGCGCGCCTACGAAAGCGCCGTGCGCTGGTCCTTGCGGCATGCCGCCCTTACGCTCCTCGCCTGTGCCGCGATCGCGGTCGGCGCGGTCTTGATCTACGGGCAGTTGCAGACGGGTTTCTTACCTGAGTTCGACGAAGGCGGATTCAACATCGACTACTCGGCGCTCCCGGGCACCAGCCTCGCGGAGGCTTCGCGTGAGCTCGATGAGGCCGAGCGGCTCATTCGCGCCGATCCGGATGTGCAGGCGTATTCGCGCCGGCTGGGCACTCAGCTCGGACCGTTCCTCGCCGAACCCAATGTCGGCAGCTTCCTGATCAAGCTCAAGAGCGACCGCAAGCACACCACCGAGCAGGTCCTCGATCATCTGCGCGCCCAATTCGACCAGCGCTTCCCGATGATTCGTTGGGACTTCAAGGGCTTCCTCACGGACCTCGTTGGTGATCTGCAGCTCGCCCCCTACCCGGTCGAGATCCGGCTCTTCTCCCCGGATCTTGCCTGGCTTAAAAAGACCGCGCCGCGCGTCGAGGCGCAGATCAAGAAGATCCCGGGCCTGGTCGATACTTTCGATGGCTTGGTGGTGAGCGGACCGACCATCGACCTGCGGGTGCGCCGTGCGCAGGCCGAGCGCTTCGGGCTGACGACGCAGGACATCGCCGATGCGGTCAAGAACGCCCTGCTTGGCAGCACCTCCTCGTACGTGCTGCACGGCGATCGG